>JAEUQS010000117.1 GCA_016789625.1 Acidobacteriota bacterium
ACCTTTCCGTGGGGCAGATCCACCTGGGTGACGTCGCCCGTCACGACCGCCTTCGAGCCGAAGCCGAGCCGCGTGAGGAACATCTTCATCTGCTCCGACGTGGTGTTCTGGGCCTCGTCGAGGATGACGAACGCGTCGTTGAGCGTGCGACCCCGCATGAAAGCGAGCGGCGCGACCTCGATGATGTTCCGCTCGAGCATCTTGCCGACCTTCTCGTAGCCGAGGATGTCGTAGAGCGCGTCGTGCAGCGGCCGGAGGTACGGGTTCACCTTTTCGGCGAGGTCTCCCGGCAGGAATCCGAGCTTCTCCCCGGCCTCCACCGCGGGGCGACAGAGCACGATGCGCTTCACGCGCTTCTCGAGGAGCGCCGCCGCGGCCATCGCGACGGCGAGATACGTCTTGCCCGTGCCGGCGGGGCCGATCGCGAACACGATGTCGTTCTCGAGGATCGCGGAAAGGTAGTCCTGCTGTCTCACGTTGCGCGGCGAGACCACCTGGCGGAGCGCCGGCCCCATGGCCCGGTTCTCGAAGAAGTCCACGAGCGACGCGTCCGGGTCTTCCTTGAGAATCCGCACCGCGGCTACGAGGTCGTGCTTCTTGGGTGCGAGCCCTTTCTCGATGAGGCGTGCGAAGTCCGAGAGGAGGCGCGCCGCGAGAGCACGGCCTTCCTCCGGGCCGGAGACGGAGACTTCTCCGCCACGGGCCGAAATCGTGACGCCGAAGGCGTCCTCGAGGAGCCTGAGGTTTTCATCGTGGACGCCGAAGAGGGCCCCGAGGCCGGCTTCCGGAAGGGAGAGGGGAATGGCTGAAGTTCGGATGAGCGGAACCTCCTCCCGGAAAGCATAGGGAGAGAGGACGTACCCCGTCAAACGAAGAAGGCCGGGCTGAGCCCGGCCTTCCTGGAGTGAGATCCCGCATCGGCGGGATGACGTGCCTCTACTTCGCGTACAGCTTGACGAAGTCGATCATCTCGTCCGAGTGCACGTTGTCGACCCGGTTCTCGAGCGTGTCGCTGGCGCTGGCGAGCGTCTTGTGGTGCACGGCCGCGACCGTCTTGCCCGACTTGTCCACGATCTTCCAGTCCCACACGATCGTGCCGGAGCCGGCCGCCTGACCGATCCAGCCGCCCCAGGCCGCGCCCTTCTTGGGGTAGCGGAACTCGGTGATCTGGCCCTTCATCGTGTACTCGCCGGAGCCGCCCGTCACGAACTTCACACCCCACTTGTCGACGCGCTCGTTCGTGATGTTGGCGAAGACCTCCTGCATGTACTCGTCGCAGTTCTTCCACTTGAGGCTGCCGTAGTCCTCACCCTTCGGGGGATCGGCGACCTTCTTGAACCTCTCGACGTGGATCGTCTTGCCCTTGAACGAGAAATCGGGCGAGACCCACTCGCAATCGAACTTGCCCTTCTTGCAGCTCTCGATCCCCAGGAACTCCTTGTCGGCGCCCGGGCTGTCGCCCGCGGACGCGGCGAACGGGAGGGCGAGCAGCGTCGCCGTGAGAAGAAAGGTTCTGATCTTCATGGACTCGTATTTCCCCTTTCCAGAACGATTTTGGGAGGCCCTGGAGCGTGTTCCCGCACCCGGGAGGCCCGTATCCCATTGTAGGCGCCGCGTCTCCGTCGCCTGTGACCCTCGTCATGAGTGCACCCCGCGCGCCGCTCCCCCTCAGTCGGTGCGGGCCGCACCCGAGGCGCTGCGGGCCCACGGGCCCCGTCCGGTCGTGGCCGAGGGGCCGCTGCTGCCGCCACGGGTTCCGAGCCCGAGAGCGGGCGACGTGATGGCCAGCGGCCCGACGCGTGCGAACAGCAGCTCGTACCTCAATACCGCGGGCCCTCGCACCACGGAACGTTGCACGAGACCGACACCCGGAGAGAACAGCTCCCGCTCGTAGCCGCACTGGAAGACGTCCGGATACACGACCTCGAGGAGACCGCGGGCGACTCCGAACCCGGCCGTGACCTCGGCCGAACGCGAGCCCACGCTCCCGATCCGGGAGCACGTGTGAACGCTGGTCTCCCAGCGAGCGCCGAGCGCGGCCGCAAAATCGTAGAGCAGCGTTTCGTTTCCGGTACCCGGATCGACCCGCAGGAGACGGCCCGACGGGTCCTCACGCAGGCAGGCAGCCTCCTCGAGAAGCCCCGTGACCATCGAGCAGGCCGTCCCCTGGACACTGCGCGACTCGCCAACCTGGATGCGGATCGCATTGCCGTCTCCGGCCCGGGCGAGCACCCACTCGTTGCCGGTCTCGAGCGGAAAATAGCGCGCCACCGTCTGGGCGCTCATCACCTGAGGAACGAGAACCAGGACAACGGGGGCGACAGCACGCCAGACCTTCATGGCCAAGCCTCCCGGCTCGCCCGAGTTTACGCCACCTGCACCGAAGGTCTGCCCCCACGAACGAACCCGTCCACCGCGCCACCAAAGAAAAAACGGCGGGAGGTTTCCCTCCCGCCGTCTCCAGAACCTCTGGATGTGGTCTTACTCGGCGTCGAAAGCCTGGAGCTCGACCGGGGTGATCGTCACGCCACCGAGAACCTGGAGGCGACCGTTGGCGACGGTCTCCTGGGTCGCGCCGGTGCCGTTCTGATCGCTCAGGTTGGCGAAGGCGCTATCGAGCGACACGTTGATGGGGAACGTGGGCGCGCCCGACAGGGTGAGCGTGAGCGTCATGCACTGGTTGCCCGGAGCGGGCGCGTCCAGCGTGAACGCGAAGTTGTTGGTCGCGAGTTGCGCGGTCGCCGCGAGGCTCACGAAGCCGGGACCGGAACCCGGGAAGTCAGTCGCCGGCCCCGTGCAGGTGACGGAACGGGCGAGGGACGCCGAGGCCACCGAACCGGCCGGCGAGTAGTTCACGCGAACGCCGATGCCCTGGATGGCAGCGGGTTCGGTGTTCTCGTCGAGGGTCGAGGGCGCGAGCGACTTGTCGCGAACGAACACGGGGATGTTGATCACCTGATTGGCCGTGCCACCCGAGATGTTGCCGTTTCCCAGAGTGATCGCATCCTGGGCCTTGGCTTCTCCCGCGAGGAAGGCGGCCGTCACGAGGACGGCCGCTCCCGGGAGCACGGAGATGAGGCGCTTGGCGTTCATCATCGTCTAGCTCTCCTTCTTACTTGCTATGTGCTCTATGCCGCTCGGATCTCACGGTCCCGGGGGACCGATGAGGCCGAGGAGGACGCTGTTGAGGAAGAACATGTCGGAGGCCTCGATCGCACCGCTGGTGTTCGCGTCGAAATTGCAGAGCGAGGGAAGGACCGCCGGAATGCCCAGGGTGAGCCTGGCGTTGATGGCGAAGATATCCGCAGCCTGGAGATCACCCGTGTTGTTCGCGTCGCCACGAACCGCATAGGTATAGCCGTTGGTGAGCGTCGCCGTGGCGCCGGGGCCGTTGGAGACGACGATGTCACCCGTGAACGCCGGGGCGGGAGCCCGGTTGGCCGACGTGGCCGTGATCTGGGTCGACGAGTCCACGGTCACCGTGGCCGGAACGCCGGCGAGCGAGACGGTGGCCTGGGGCTCGAAGTTGGTGCCGTTGATCACGACGACCGTACCACCCGTGACGTTGCCGCAATTCGGCGAAGCGCTCGCGATGGTGGGAGTCGCGAAGGTCTGTCCGACCGTGATGACCTTCGAGCAGGTGATCGTGGGCTGCATCGGGCTCAGGAGGTCCTTGACCGTCACGGTCGCGGTGTAGGAGCCCGCGTTGACGTAGGTGTGGCTCGGGTTCTTGATGTTGCCCGTGAAGCCGTCACCGAAGTCCCACGCGTACGTGAACGAGCCGCCGCCGCCGGCCGGGTTGGCGTCGAAGTTCACGAGGAGCGGGGCATTGCCCGTCTGGGGGGTCGCGGAGCACGTCGTCGTGAGCGTGCAGCCCACGCCGCCGTTGCCGGCGCACGCCGTCGTGGTCGTGGTCACGTCGAGCGACCAGCAGTTCAGCGTGCCGGTATCCGCCGCGAAGATGTCGAACAACTCGAGGGTCCAGTTGCCGTTCAGGTTCGCGCCATTGAGACCGTTGAATGTGTTGAGGGTGTTGCCAGCTGCGATGGGGTAGAGGAACAGACCACCGCCGTTGGAGATGTTGCGGGGGCCGGGCTCCGGCTGGAACGAACCGGCGAAAGGAGCGGTTCCCGTGCCGATTGCCGTGGCGGCGGCCTGGTCGAAGATCGTCCGGTTGGCGCAGCTCGTTCCGAAGTTGTCGCCGCTGCCGCCGCGACCTGCGACGAGGTAGACGACGACGTTGTTCGGGGAGCGGAGACGACCGACGATGTCCGAGATGAAGGTGTGAGTGACGTTGAGACGAACGGCGATCTTCGTCACGTTGCCCGTCAGTCCGGAAACGGGGATGACCGAGTTCAGGTTGCCGTCCGCCACGCCCGCCTGCCGGTCGGGTATCGGGGTCACGGTGTTGTTGCTGAACGTCGCGAAGCCGGGGTTGGCCGTGAGGGAGAACGGAACGTCGAACACGCCCTGGGCGGTCGTGAGGCGGAGCGTGAAGTTCAGCGTCTGGCCGCAGATGATGGCGGCGGAGGTGTTGACGTAGAACTTGAGGGTGTTGGACTGGGTGTCACCGGACCCGAAGGCTCCGATGTTGGGGTACGGGCTGTTGGCGAACGAGATCGTCACACCGGGTGTGCCCGAGATGAGCTCGCCCGTGACCGCCGTGGCACCGATCGACCCGTAGTTGCGCACCGTGATGGTGAACTCGTTGCACTCGTCGGGATCGACCTGGGCGTTGCCGTTACCACCCGTGATGGTGGTGGACACGTAGGAGATCAGCGGCCCGAAGCCTTCGCTCAGCTTGAAGCGGGCGAACAGAATGTCGTTCTGGAACGTGCGGGCCGGAACCGTGGGGCTCTGGCGGGCCTGAACGAAGGGAACATAGCCGTAGTCCTCGTCGGCCGTGATGTCCTCGTAGTAGGACCACAGGGTCGTCGAGTAGTCGCCGTTCAGCGTGACCGGCGCCGCCGTCGGGCTGACGAGGAAGCCCGCGTTCGGGAGCCCAATGACGCCGCTGGCCTGGATGTTGGCGATCCGGGCCCAGCGGTCGGTCAGGCTGTTGCCCGCATCCCGCCGGCGCGTGTAGTAGGAAACGATGAGACGCGCCGGGTTGGCCGCGTCCGTGGGGTTCGGAGCGATGGCGATCGAGGGGAGGAAGTCGTCGCGATCGGAGTCCGTCGAACCCGTGAAGTCGAACGGCGCGGCGGCCTGGGGCCACGTGGCGCCGCCGTCGGTCGAGCGCGTCGTGTAGATGTCGCCGCGATCACCGGCCTGCAGGGCGAGGTCGTTGAACGTGCAGTAGATCTGCTGGGCGTTCACCGGGTTGACCACACACTGGGGGAAGGCGTGCGTGGCGAAGGGGAGAGGGAGGTAATTGTCGAACTGGAAGATCGACAGACCGGCCTGCTTGAGGTTCGCGGCGGTCACGGCCGGGCCGAAGGTGAGGCCCTGGTCGGTGGACTTGCGCATGCGGATCTGGGCAGCCGCCGCGTTGTTCACGTAGTCGAAGTAGAAGACGTAGACGGAGTGATCGGGGCCGACCGTGATCCACGAGCCCTCGTTGCGGGTCGTGATGTTGAGGTCGGGCTGCGACCAGGTGTTGCCGCCGTCCGTCGACCGCACGAAGAAGATGTTTCCACCGTCGTTC
>JAEUQS010000128.1 GCA_016789625.1 Acidobacteriota bacterium
GTTCACGATCGTGGTGCCGTTCGCCTTGAGGAAGGGGAGATCCCGCGGGACGGAGCCCATCGCGAGGATGACGTTCTTCGTCTCGAGGGTGGTCTCGCCCGCCTCGTTCGCGACGACGACCCGTCCGGCTCCGGAGAGCCGTCCCCAGCCCGAGTGCACGTCGACCTTGTGCTTCTTCATGAGGAACTCGACGCCCTTGGCGCCCTTCATCACGATCTTGTCGCGGAACTTCGCGACGCCGGGGAAGTCCAGCTCGATGCCCCCGAGCTTCACGCCGTAGTCGCCGGCGTGGCGGGCCTCGTCGAGGAGCGTGGCGGAGCGGAGCATGGCCTTCGTGGGGATGCAGCCGCGGTGGAGGCAGGTTCCGCCCAGGCCCACGTTGGGCACCTTGGCGTCCTTCTCGACGATGGCGGTCTTGAGGCCGAGCTGGGAGCACCGGATGGCGGTCACGTAGCCGCCGGGTCCGGAGCCGATGATGACGACGTCGTAGTTCTGGCTCACCCCTGAATTATAGGGATCCGAAGCGCTCGAGAGGCCGCGCCCGCGCGGGACGGCTCATCCAACGAGCTTTACGGGATGCACGGCGCCGGAGCCGGAGTGAGCCCTTCCGCCTCGGCCGAAAGCGGCCCCTTCCAACCTCCGAATCCGCCCGGCATCGGGCCGTTGAAAACTCCACGGCCGTGGAGGGGAGGTGGTCCGGTCTGCCACGGTCGTCCCCGGCGGTCCCGGGGGTCGATTTGGAATCGCGATGGTTTTGGAGTTAAATTCAAGGATATGTAGACAGGGAACGGACGGGCTCCGGCCCACCGTTTTGGAAATCGTTGAATTTGAAGGGTTTGCGTGAGAGTGCGCACATCGGCCACAGGAGGCCGAGACTTTGCAACGCGAGACGCGAAGCGAACTCTCCCGGAAATCCGCGAGGTCTTTTCTTTTCGGGTTCTTCGGGTTCCGAATTTTTCCTGGTTGGTTTTTCCCGGTTGGTCCGGTTCGAAAACACTCACGGAAGGAGGGCATTCCAGGTACGCCAGCCCCACGGAAAAGTTATTCCGCGATCCAATCAACTTGATTCCCATCACATATCTGGAGGAAGGAACTGAAATGAAGAATCGTCTCGTGAGCGCCGCATCGGCGCTCGCCATCCTTGCCGGACTCGCGTCGAGCCCCGCGCTCGCGCAGCTCACCGGCAACATCGATGGCACCGTCCACGACACGAGCAACGCCCCGCTTCCGGGCGTCTCGGTCGAGCTCAAGTCCCCCGCCCTTCTCGGCGCCCGCACCGCGGTCACCGACGCGAGCGGCCGCTTCCGCTTCCCCGCCGTGCCCCCGGGCACCTACAAGGTGACCTCCTCGCTCTCCGGCTTCAAGACGGTCGAGCGCACGGGCGTCAAGGTCGAACTGGGCGGCACCGCCACCCTCTCGATCCCCATGGAAATCTCCGTGACCGAGCAGATCGTCGTCACGGGTGAGGCGCCCGTCGTCGACGTCGCCTCCACCACGACCGGCACGAACTACTCCTCGTCGGTCATCTCCAAGCTCCCCGTCGGCCGCAACTACGCCGACATCGTGCGCTCCCAGCCCGGCGTCCAGACGGACTCGGGTGAGACGCAGGGCCGCTCGCTGGCCCTTTCGATCTACGGCTCGACCTCGGCCGAGAACCTGTACCTGATCGACGGCAACAACACCACGAACGTCATCAAGGGCATCCAGGGCAAGGCGATCAACAACGAGTTCGTGCAGGAAGTCGAAGTCAAGACCGGCGGCTACCAGGCCGAGTTCGGTCGCAACACGGGCGGCGTGGTGAACGTCATCACCAAGTCCGGCGGCAACGAATTCCACGGCGGCGTGTTCGGCTACTACGACTCGACCGGCATGAAGGCCGACAACGAGCTCGAGAAGCAGTTCAAGAGCGGCGGCACGCCCGACTACTCCGAGCGTGGCGACTCGTTCCTCCTGAACTCCTACAACGACGAGGACAAGCGCTCCGAGATCGGCGCCAGCCTCGGCGGCTTCATCGTCAAGGACCGCGTGTGGTTCTTCGGCGCCTACGACCGCGTGAACCGCGACGTCGTGTTCGCCCAGACCAGCGGCGCGAACGAGGGCCTCGGCTTCCTGCAGGAGCAGAAGTCCGACCTCTTCTCCGGCAAGCTGACCTTCAACATCACGAAGAGCACCGAGCTCCTCGCCACGGTCACGGCCGACCCCCAGACGAACGACGGCGCCGTCAACGCGGTCGTCACGGGCACCTCGGACACGTCCCGCTTCGGCAGCCGCGACATCGGCGGCACGGACTACGGCTTCCGCGCCACCCAGCTGTTCGGCTCGATGGGCCTCCTCACGGCCCAGTACGCCAAGCACAAGGAGAGCTACAAGCTCACCCCGCTCGGCGCCAACCTCATCCGCGTCAACGACCAGTCCCAGGCGGGCTCGGCGACCGTCGCGAGCGGCGGCCTCGGCCAGGTGTTCGGCCCCACGCAGAACAACGAGTCCCAGCGTGACTCCTTCCTCGGCAACTTCACGGTGTTCGCCGGCAACCACGAGATCAAGGTCGGCGGCGACTACCAGAAGGACCAGACCACGGGCTCCACGTACTACACGGGTGGCCAGATCGTGGACATCTTCTACTGCTCCTCGGCCGCGAACCGCGCGTGCAACGCCTCGGCGCCGTTCATCACGAACGCCTACGGCAACCGCGTCCAGGTGTTCTACCGCCACCGTTTCTTCTCGCTCACGCCGCAGAACCAGGCGCAGATCCAGGCCGCGCCGTTCGACGTGCCCAACAAGCTCTACTCCTTCTACGCGCAGGACGCCTGGCGCGTCCTTCCCAACCTGACGGTCAACGCGGGCATCCGCTACGACAACCAGAAGGTCATCAAGGGCGACGGCTCGCTCGCGTTCGAGCTGAAGAACCAGTGGGCGCCCCGCGCGGGCTTCTCCTGGGACATCCTCTCCAACGGCTCCTCGAAGCTCTACGGCTCGTTCGGCCGCTTCTACTGGCCGACGCCCACCAACCTCAACGTCCGCGTGTTCACGGCGAACACCCAGATCTTCACGTTCAACTACTCGCCCACCGATCTCACGCACACGGGCGCGGGCGGCCGCGGCCAGCTCGTCCAGGGCGGCTCGGTCGACGGTGAGCCCGTCGACGAGAACCTCAAGGCTTCCTACCAGGACGAAGTGACCGCGGGCTTCGAAAAGGCCCTCGACCCGACGTTCTCCCTCGGCGTGAAGTTCACGTACCGCAAGCTCGGCCCCAACACGATCGAAGACCGTTGCGACCTCGACGCCGAAGACCCGCGCAACACGTTCGGTGCGACCTGCGCCATCGTGAACTCGGGCTCTTCGGGCCTCTTCGCCTCCGGCCAGATCGGTGTCTGCTCCGCTTCCGAGAACCCCACCGACCCGAACGCCGGCGTCTGCTCGCCCACGGGCGTTCCCGTTCCCGCCACGAAGCGCACGTTCACGGGCCTCGAGCTCTCCGCGAAGAAGCAGGTCGGCCAGAACCTCTGGATCCAGGCCTCCTACCTCTTCTCCCAGCTCAAGGGTAACTACTCCGGCGCCATCCGCGTCGCTTCCGGCCAGACGGACCCCGGCATCAACGCCGACTTCGACTACTTCGAGTTCGCCCGCAATTCCGACGGCAAGCTCGAGCTCGACCGTCCCCACCAGGTCCGTGTCGACGCCGTCTACCAGGCTCCGTTCGGCCTCGCCATGGGCCTCGGCGCGTACCTCCGCTCCGGCGGCACGACCAACCGCCTCGGCTACTACAACTCGTTCTACCCGGACCTCCTCTATCTCGACAAGCGCGGCTCCGGTGAGCGCCTCGAGACCGACTACGACGCGAACCTCTCTCTCTCGTACGCTCTCAAGCTCGGTCCTGTGACGGTCACCCCGCAGGTCTACCTCTTCAACATCCTCAACCGGCAGGCCGTCACCGTCATCGACGAGGGCTTCAACGCGAACGGCTCGTTCGTCGAGACTCCCGGCGCCAACTACGGTCAGGCCGGTGTCGCACCCGGTCAGCAGCGCCCCGATCACACGCTCTGCCCGGCCGGTGGCCCCGTCTGTTCCGACAATGCGGACTATCGCAAGGCCCAGGCTCGCAACGCGCCCCGCTCGCTCCGCGTTGCCCTCAAGGTCGAGTTCTAAGTCCACGAGGAGGAGCCCTTCGGGGCTCCTCCGGTTTTCAGTTCCGTGTAAGGCGCCCTCCGGGGCGCCTTTTTCTTTATTTGATTCTGGGGGTTTCTCGATCCCCCCAGACCACCGGGGAGAGATCCGGGACGGATCCGCACCTATGATCCGCTCGTGAAGCGCGCGATCCTCCTGCTCCTTCTTTCGGCGTCCGTTGCCCTTGGACAACGCCCGGCCTCGAAACCGCGGGTGATCGTCTGTGGCTGGGACGGCGCGGACTGGAGCCTGCTGGATCCGCTGATGGCGGCCGGCAAGCTGCCCAACGTCGGCGCGCTCGTGGCCTCGGGCCGGACGTACGACCTCGCGAGCTTCCAGCCGATGGCCTCGCCCATGATCTGGACGACGATCGCGACCGGCAGAACGCCCGTCGATCACGGCGTCGCCGATTTTCAGGAGACGGAT
>JAEUQS010000142.1 GCA_016789625.1 Acidobacteriota bacterium
TCCGGCCAGGTCGAGGTCTGCCCACTTCGCGGCGAGCACCTCACCGACGCGTGCGCCCGTTTCGAGGAGGAGCCGGAAGGCGGCCCGGGCGTGCTCGTCGGACTCTTCGGTGATCGCGAGCCACAGGCGCCCGAGCTCCTCCTCGGAGAGCACGCGGGATCGGGCCGTCTCCCGGTGCTTCACGAGGGCGGCCTCGGTGACGGGGTTAGACGGGATGAGCTTCCTCCGCACGGCCGCGTTGAAGCACGCCGAGAGCGTTGCGCGGAGGCGGTTCGCCAGCACGGGCGTTGCCTTGTGGGCGTTGAAGAGCGCGCGCACGTCCATCGGCTTGACGTCCGCCACGTCTCGGAGGCCCCAGCGGGCCCGCGCCTTATTGAGGTAGTACGCCACGGCATCGGGCCTCTTGAGGTCGCGGCGGCGCTCCTCGATGTACTCGTCGCACCATGTCGAGAACGTCATGGTTCCGGCCCGAGCCGCGCGCCGGTCCATCGCGGGGTCCTTTCCGTTGGCTAGCTCCGCAAGGGCGGCCTGTGCGGCCTTGCGTGCGTCCTCGGGGAGAACGCTCGGATAGTCCCCGAGCTTGAACCAACGGCGGCGGGCCCGCGTGCCGTACCGAAGGCCCCGGCTCCTGCGGCCGCTCGAGTAGACCGTGAGGAAGAGGCCTCGGATCTCCGGATCGTAGAAGCGCTCACCGCTGGCGTTCGTGGTCTTCAGGGTCGAGACATACCGGCTCGTGAGCTTCCGTCCCTTGCGCTCTTCGTTCATCCGCTCCACCACCGCTCCACGCAAGCGGTAACTCGCCGGGAACGGTGGGTCAACAGGCAGAAACGCTTGGAGCCGCTAGATCAGTGTATCGAGCGGGCTAGAACGTGGAGCGGGGGGCCTCCGGGGAGCCTCGTGAAACCGCGACCCGTTGATTCGTAATCAGTAGGTCCGCGGTTCAAGTCCGCGCTTCGGCTCCATCTTTCCGAGGAACGCCGGGTCGAGCCCGGAAGCCCTACCGATGTGATCGGCCCTCCGCCGTCCGTCGAGGAGCTCGCGCGGGCAGGCGCGCATGAAGCAGACAGCTCATTGAGCAGCGGCCTTCGTCGACCCACCTTGAGCGGGGAGGACCGAATTGAACGTGTCCGCTCGTTCGGCCGAGACCTCGATGGTCGACGCGCCTCCGGCCCGGGGCTGGCTTCCCTGGGTGAAGAGAGGCCTCATCGTCGCCGCTTTCCTCGGGGGCGTCCTCCTGCTCCGGGGAACGCTTTTCTCGCCGAAGCCCGTTCCCGTCACGGTCTTTCGGGTGGCGGCCGGAAGGGTCGAGGAGACGGTCACCAACAGCAAAGCAGGGACGGTGAAGAGCCGTCGCCGCGCCGCGCTGAGCCCCGAGACGGCTGGCCGCGTCGCCGGGCTCCCCGTCCGCAAAGGGGACCACGTGGCGAAGGGCGACGTCGTCCTCCGCCTCTTCGATGCCGATGCGCGGGCACAGGTCGCGGCGCAGGAGAAGGCCGTCGAGGCGGGGCGCGCGGCGGAGCGCGAGGCGGTCTGGGCGGAGCGCCAGGCGCAGAGGGAGCTCGATCGCAACGTGAAGCTCCTCGGCGAGAGGATCGTCTCGGAGGAGCGTGTCGACCTTCTCCGCAGCCAGAGAGACCAGGCGCTCGCCGCGCGCGACGCGGCGCTCGCGCGGCTCCGGCAGTCGGAGGCGTCTCTGGAGCTCGCGCGGGTCGCGCTCGACAAGACCGTTCTGAGGGCGCCCTTCGAGGGCGTCGTCGCCGACATCGGCACCGAGGTGGGGGAATGGATCACGCCGTCGCCGCCCGGTGTGCCGCTGCCTCCCGTGGTGATCCTCCTCGACGAGCGATCGATCTACGTGAGCGCGCCGATGGACGAGGTGGACGTCGGCCGCGTCGCGGAGGGACAGCCCGTTCGTCTGACGTTCGACGCGTTCCCCGAGAAGGCTCAGCCGGGCAGGGTGAGCCGCGTCGCGCCGTACGTCCAGGACCTCGTGGAGCAGAACCGGACGTTCGAGATCGAGGTCGAGCTCGAGGACGCGGCGTTCGCGAGCGTGCTCCGGCCGGGCACGTCGGCCGACGTCGAGGTGATCCTCGGAGCCAGGGACGGCGTGCCGCGAATTCCGAGCCACGCGCTCATGGAAGGCGGAAAGGTCCTCCTCGTGCGGGGCGAACGGCTCGTCGCCGCGCCGGTGAGGACCGGACTCCGGAACTGGGCGTTCGTCGAGGTGACCTCGGGCCTTTCGCCGGGCGATCTCGTCGTCGTCTCGCTCGACCGGGCGGAAGTGAAGGACGGGGCGAAGGCGCGAGTCGAAGCGGAGACGCTGAGGTAGCGGTGATCGAGCTCCATTCCATCAGCCGCGTCTTCCAGGTGGGCGGCGAGCCCGTGCGCGCCCTCCGCGACCTGACGCTCGACCTCGCGGATGGCGAGTACGTCTCCGTGATGGGACCGTCGGGATCGGGGAAGTCGACGCTCCTCAACATTCTCGGGTGTCTCGACCGGCCGACCTCCGGCTCGTACGTTCTCGACGGACGGGAGGTCGTGCGGCTCTCCGAGCGGGAGCTCTCGCACGTCCGCGGCCACGAGATCGGGTTCGTCTTCCAGACCTTTCATCTCGTTCCGAGGCTTTCGGCCCGGGAGAACGTCGCTCTTCCGATGGTCTTCGCGGGCGTCCCGCGGAGCGAGCGCCTGGCGCGCGCGGAACGCGCTCTCGATTCCGTCGGGCTCGGGCGCCGGGCGGCGCACCGGCCCGAGCAGCTGTCGGGCGGAGAGCGGCAGCGGGTGGCGCTCGCGCGCGCGGTCGTGATGGAGCCGTCCATCCTCCTCGCCGACGAACCGACCGGGAACCTCGACACGGCGTCGGGCCGCGAGGTGGTGGCTCTCCTGGAGCGTCTGAACACGGAAGGGCTGACGCTCGTCGTCGTCACCCACGACCCCGCCGTCGGTGAGCGGGCGCGCCGGAGGATCCGGCTGGTGGATGGAGCGATCGCGTCGGACACACGGTCGCCTCCGCGGACCGGGCGGAGTGCCTCGGACGGTCTCACGCCGCTCGTCGCGGCGGGGGGCGCCGCATGAGGCTCGTCGACCTCCTCCGTTTCTCCGCCGTCGCGCTCTCCGGGCATCGGGTGAGAACGCTCCTCTCTCTCCTCGGCGTCGCGATCGGCGTCATGGCCGTGCTCGTCCTGACGAGCCTCGGGGAGGGGGCGCGGCTCTACGTGGTCAGCGAGTTCACGTCGCTCGGCTCGAATCTCCTCATCGTGATGCCCGGCAGGACCGAGACGACGGGCGGGGCGCCTGTCGCGGGGGCGGCGGCACACGACCTGACGCCCGCGGACGGCGAGGCCATCCGCCGTCACGTCCGAGGCGTCCGGCGCCTCGCGCCTCTCGCCTTCGGCACCGCGAGCGTGAGGTTCGGCGACAGGACGCGCGACGTCCCCATCATCGGCACGACGGACGAGATGGAGAGCGTCAGGCGGCTCCAGATGGGTATCGGGCAGTATCTGCCACGCGTCGCGGGCGAGATCGAGGCGCGCGTCTGCGTGGTCGGCGCCAAGGTCCAGACCGAGCTCTTCGCTGGTCTGAACCCGCTCGGGGAGAACCTGCGGATCGGCCAGGAGCGCTTCCGCGTCATCGGCGTGCTGGCTCCTCGCGGCCTTTCGATGGGGATGGATTTCGACGAGGCCGTCCACGTGCCCGTGAGGCGCGCGCTCCGGCTCTTCAACCGGACGTCGCTGTTTCGGATCCTGATCGAAGCCGGCTCGCACGACGAGCTTCCGGCGCTCCGGGGCCGTGTCGCCGGCTTCCTGAAGCAGCGCCATGCCGGTGAAGAGGACGTGACGGTCCTGACGCAGGACGCCGTCGTGGAGACCTTCGGCCGAATTCTCTCGATCCTCACGGCGGTGGTCGCCGGGATCGCCGCGATCTCCCTGACGGTGGCCGGAATCGGAATCATGAACGTGATGCTCGTCTCCGTGTCGGAGAGAACTCGCGAGATCGGTCTGCTGAAGGCCCTCGGCGTGACGAGCCGCCAGGTTGTCGCCGTCTTCCTCGCCGAGGCGTCTCTCCTTTCGTCGATCGGCGGAGTCGTGGGGCTCACCGCCGGCCTCTTCTCGGTACGGCTGCTGCGTGCTGTCTATCCGGCCTTCCCGGCCGAGCCGCCGTCGTGGGCCGTGGCGGCGGCCGCCGCCCGTCTCCAACGCGGTCGGGGTGATCTTCGGCGCGCTTCCGGCGCGGCGCGCCGCGCGGCTCGACCCCGTCGCCGCGCTCGCGAGGCGATGACGTGGACGCACTGCGCGACGCTCTGTCGCTCGCGATCGGGGCCGTCACCGCCCATCGCCTGCGCTCGACGCTGACGGCCCTCGGCATCGTCATCGGCGTCGCGTCCGTCATCCTCCTGACGTCGCTCGGCGAAGGGACCCGCCGCTACCTCGTCTCCGAGTTCTCGCAGTTCGGAACGAACGTGATGGCGGTGCACCGCGGGAAGACCCAGACGACCGGGATGATGGGCACTCTGGGCGGAACCGTCCGGAAGCTGACGATCGAGGACGCGGAGGCCATGGCGCGCGCTCCCGGTATCGAGAAGGTCGTGCCGGTCGCCATGGGAACGGCGCGCGTCGAGGCGGGGGAGCGCGCCCGGAGCGTCTTCGTCTACGGCGTGACCTCGGAGGTCCCCGCGGTCTGGAAGTTCCGGGTGCGGCAGGGACGCTTCCTGCCGGCCGGCGATCCCCAGCGAGCGCAGTCGGTCACCGTGCTCGGCCCGAAGGTGAAGCGCGAGCTCTTCGGCGAGGCGAACGCTCTCGGAGCCCCGGTGAGGATCGGGGGCCGGCGCTTCATCGTGATCGGGATCATGGAGCCCAAGGGGATGCTCCTGTCGTTCGACATGGACGACGCCGTCTACGTCCCGGTCGCTTCGGCGCTGGCGCTCTTCAACCTGAGCGAGCTGGTCGAGATCGATGCCACGTTCTCGAGCCGGATGCCGGCGAAGGTCATCAGCTCGGGCGTCACCCGCGTGCTCAAGGAGCGTCACGGAGGCGAGGAGGATTTCACGGTGACGACGCAGACCGAGATGCTCGAGACGCTCGACCGCATCCTCGGGATCGTCAACGCGGCCGTCGGCGGGATCGGCGGCGTCTCGCTCCTCGTCGGCGCGATCGGCATTCTGACGATGATGTGGATCTCGGTGAACGAGCGGACGGCCGAGATCGGCCTGGCGAAGGCGCTCGGCGCGAGCCCCGGACAGATCCTGGCCCTCTTCCTTCTCGAGGCGGCCATCCTGTCGCTCGCCGGGGGGGGCGCCGGCATCGTGACCGGGCTCGGCATCGCCTGGCTCATACGGACGCTGGTTCCGGGGCTTCCGGTCCACACTCCGGTCGCGTACGTCGCCCTGAGCCTCCTCGTCAGCCTGGCCTCGGGGCTTGCGAGCGGCGCGCTTCCCGCCCGCCGTGCCTCCAGGCTGGATCCCGTGGAGGCCCTGCGCGCGGAGTGAGGCGGGCTGCCTCCGGCGGGAGATGGAGGTCGAGCGGTCGCCGTGGCGCGACCTCCTCGACGAGCGTTTTCAGATGTCCAGCTCGTGACGATCAGACTGAAGCTCGAGGGCCCACCTCCGCGAGCCCTCGGAGATCTTCGCGCGATATCGCGTTATGAGCGCCCCGAACGGCCGGATACAAACTCGGCATGCTTCGTTCCCGCTTCGACAGACTCGACGCCTGCGAGAAGTGGGAAGATCGGGCTGCTCGACATACGGCAT
>JAEUQS010000149.1 GCA_016789625.1 Acidobacteriota bacterium
CGAGCCGCCCTGGGCCTCGATCTCCCGCACGAGCTCCTCGGCCTCGGCCTCTTTCCGGGCGCAAACGGCGACCCGCGCGCCCTCGGCGGCGAGCCTCAGGGCAATGGCGCGGCCGATCCCGCGGGAGGCTCCGGTCACGAGTGCACGTTTGCCCTCGAGTCGCTTCGTCATGAGTCGTCCCCCTGTCTCTTTGTCGAGGCGGGATTCTAGGCCCCGGCCCGCGCCGTAAGATCCGGAGCGATGAACCTCACCGTCCTCCTCTTCGGCGCGCTCCGGGACGAGCTGGGGGAGTCCTTGACCGTCGACGCCCCCGGCGGCGCCACCGTCGACGCCCTCTTCGACCTGCTCGCGGCCCGGCATCCGGCGCTCCGGCCCTGGAAAGGGCGCGCCGGCATCGCCGTCAACGAGGAGTGGGCCGACGGTGCACGGGTCGTCGAGGCCGGGGACGTCGTGGCGCTCCTGCCCCCGGTGGCGGGGGGCTGACCGGTGGGCTACCTCACCCACGCCCCGATCGACCCGGCGGCGCTTCTGGCCGCCGCCGGCGGCACGCCCGACGGGGGCATCACGCTCTTCGCCGGGATCGTCCGCGACCACAACGAGGGAAAGCCCGTCGTGCGGCTCGAATACTCGGCCTACGAGGGCATGGCCGAGAAGGAGATGGCCCGCATCGCGGCCGAGCTCGCCGAGCGCTTTCCCGCCGCCCGGGTGACGATGCTCCACCGCCTCGGAAGCCTCGTGGTGGGCGACGTGGCCGTCGTGGTGGTGGCCGCCGCCCCCCATCGGGAAGAGGCCTTCGCGGCCTGCCGCGCCGGGATCGAGGCCATCAAATCGCGCGTCCCGATCTGGAAGAAGGAGTTCGGCCCCGACGGCTCCCATTGGGTCGAGCCGTGCGGCCATGGAGGCCGCGTGCATCCCTCGGACCCGGGCTGAATCGCCCGAAAGTCATTGAAAAGTCAACGGGTTACTGTTATATAGACTGACTTTCGGAGCACACGTTCCGAGGTACGACGGCAACCGGCGGGCGCCCTCGGTTTGCCGCGTAGGTCGCTCCACGAGTGGAGGTTTGGGATGTTTCTGGCTCTCCGGCGCGTACAGGTGGCCGCAAGCGATTTCGCGCGGTCGCGTCGATTCTACGGCGAGACGCTGGGGCTTCCCGAGGTGGGTGGCTTCGAGAACGATTGGGTCGAGTTCGGTCTCGGCCCCATTCTCTTGAAGCTCGTGCCCCTCCGGCCCGGCGAGGTCCCAGCCCGCAACCAGGTGGCCGCCGTCCTTTCCGCCGGCAACCTCGACGACACCCTCGCCGCGCTCAAGGAGCGGGGCGTCACGGTGACCCGCGGGGCCACCGACGAGTTCACGGGCCGCTCGGCCGAGATCCTGGACCCCGACGGTTACCGCATCGTGGCGTTCCAGGCCTCGGACCTCCACCCCGACGAGGAGTGGGTGCCCATGTCCCGAGTGGACGAAACCGTGAAGGCGAAGTTCCTGGCCCGGGTGAAGAAGGAGAAAGCCAAGGACGGCAAGGCCCCGGCGGAGAAAGCCCCGTCCAGGAAGGCCGCTCCGAAGAAGGCGGCCCCGAAAAAGGCCGCCCCCAAGAAGAAGGCCGTGGCGCCCAAGAACGCAGCCCCCAAGAAGAAAGCTCCCGCGAAAAAGGCGGCCAGCAAGGCGCCCGCCAAGAAGGCCGCCCCGAAGAAGGCAGCCCCCAAGAAGAAAGCTCCCGCCAGGAAGACCGCCAAGCCGGCCAAGAAGGCGAAGTAAGTCCGTTTCGCCTTGACAGCCTCATGGCGACGCCCAACATTTTGGGTGTCGCCATGAGACAGTTCCCCTCCCGTCGCACCCCGTCGACCCGTTCGCACTGCGCTCCCGCGCGGCGCGTGCGCCAGGGTGCCGCTCTCACAGAGCCTTAAGCCGGGACCTCCTCGCATCGCCTTCCACCACCGGCGTTTCTCGCCCGGTGACGGGTTCGCTCCCATGCCGCCGGCTCCGGCCGGTAAGGAGATCTCCGTGCTCTCGACTCTGCTGCACCCGTTCGGCCTGTCGCTTCTCGCGACGGCCGCGCTCTATCTGTTCACCCTGCTCGTCGTCCTCCTCTTCGGAGGCGCCGTGCGCTACATCCCCAATGATCGCGTCGGCATCGTGGAGAAGCTCTGGAGCGCGCGCGGCTCCCTCGCGAGCGGCATCGTGGCGCTCGAGGGCGAGGCGGGCTTCCAGCCCCACGTCCTCCGTGGCGGCTGGCACTTCTTCACCCCGTTCCAGTACCGCGTCCGCCAGATGCCTCTCGTCACCATCCCGCAGGGCCGCATCGGCTACGTCTTCGCCCGCGACGGCAGGCCCCTTCCGCCCACGCAGGTGCTGGCGGGCGGCCGGCTGTGGAACTTCGAGGACGCGGTCTCCTTCCTTCGCAACGGCGGCCAGCGCGGTCCGCAGCGGCAGATCCTGCGCGAGGGCACGTGGGCGATCAACCTCGCGCAGTTCTGCGTGTTCACCGAGAACGGCCCGCTCTATCTCGCGATGGACGGCGGTGAGGCCGAGCTCGTCAAGCAGATGACGCGGCTCATCGCAGAGCGCCAGGGCTTCTCGCCCATCGTCATCAAGGGCACCGACGACCTCGTGGGCATCGTGACCGTGCACGACGGCGCGACGCTGCCCCAGGGCGAGATCATCGCGCCCCCCGTGGGCGACGACCCGCGCGAGCCGGGCACGTACCACAACAGCTTCCAGGACCCCGAGCGCTTCCTCGAGGGCGGAGGGCGGCGCGGCCGTCAGCTGCAGGTGCTCGTGGAAGGCACGTACAACATCAACCGCCTCTTCGCGACCGTGGAGCTCGTGCCGAAGACGATCGTCGAGGTCGGGCACGTGGGCGTCGTGGTGTCGTACACGGGCGGCACCAGCGAGGACGTCTCGGGCAGCGAGTACAAGCACGGCGAGCTCGTCCCCGGGGGCAGCCGCGGCGTGTGGTCGACGCCGCTCCTCCCCGGCAAGTACGCGTTCAACACGTTCGCGGGCAAGGTCGTGATGGTTCCCACCACGAACTTCATCCTCAAGTGGATCAAGAGCGAGACGGGCGGCCACCACTACGACGAGAACCTGGCCGAGGTCGCGCTGATCACGAAGGATGCCTTCGAGCCTTCTCTCCCGCTCTCCGTGGTGCTCCACATCGACTACCGCAAGGCCCCGCTCGTCGTGCAGCGCTTCGGGGACATCAAGCGCCTCGTGGAGCAGACGCTCGACCCGATGGTCTCGGCGTACTTCAAGAACGTCGCGCAGACGCGCACGCTCATCCAGCTCCTGCAGGACCGCGCGGCGCTGCAGGACATCGCGGGCCAGCAGATGAAGGAGAAGTTCGCGCACTACAACCTCGAGCTCGAGGAGGTGCTCATCGGCACGCCCGGCTCGGCCCACGGGGACCGCGCGATCGAGCAGATCCTCGACCAGCTCCGCGCGCGGCAGATCGCCGAGGAGCAGGTGGAGACCTACGTCCGCAAGGAGAAGGCGGCGGTGAAGGAGCGCGAGCTCCGCGAGGCCGAGGCCCGCGCGAAGCAGCAGGCCGCGATGACGGAAAGCGAGATCGCGATCACGGTGGAGTCGAACCGCGGCCGGGCCGACTATCAGCGCTCGGTGCAGAAGGCGGCCGAGATCCAGACGCTCGCCGAGGCGGAGGGCAAGAAGGTGCTCCTCCTCGCCGACGCCGAGGCGGGCCGCATCCGCGTGATGGGCGAAGCCGAGGCCGGGCGCACGGCGCAGGTGGGACTCGCGCAGGCGATCGCCGTGGACGAGCAGGTGCGCGCGTACGGCGGCCCGCGCTTCCAGGTGACGCAGGCCGTGCTCTCGCGCCTCTCGGAGGCCATCGAGAAGTCCGGCGTCGACATCGTCCCGAAGATCGTCATCGGCGGCAGCGCGGGCGCGGGCGCGTCGGGCCTGGGTGAGAACGGGAGCCTCTTCCAGGCGCTTCTCGCGCTGCTCCTCTCGGACCGCATGGAGGGCGGCGGGGAGGCCAGCCACGGGAAACGCAGCCCGGAAGCCGAGGCCCTTCTCGCCAAGGTGAGATCGACTCTGAACAAGGCCGCGTGACGATTCCGAAGCGCAGGCGGGCTCGCCCCGCCTGCGCTAGTCTTCGGGCATGACGACGAGCCTCACAGCCTGGTGCCAGAGCGAGATCGACAACCTCAAGGCCACGGGAACGTTCAAGCTGGAACGCGTGCTCTCGACGCCCACGGGCGCGCGGGTCGTGGTGGATGGCCGCGAGGTGCTCATGCTCACCTCGAACAACTACCTGGGCTTCGCGAATCATCCGCGCATCGTCGAGGCCGCCAAGAAGGCTCTCGACCGCTGGGGCAACGGCCTCGGCTCCGTGCGCTTCATCTGCGGCACCCAGGAGCTCCACAAGGAGCTGGAGGCCGAGATCGCGAAGTTCTTCGGCAAGGACGACGCGATTCTCTACATGAGCTGCTGGAACGCGAACGAAGGCCTCTTCCAGCCGCTCCTCGCCGAAGAGGACGCGCTCCTCACCGACGGCCTCAACCACGCGTCGATCATCGACGGCGTGCGGCTCTGCAAGGCGAAGCGCTACATCACCCCGCACAACGACCTCGCGGGCGTCGAGAAATCGCTCCAGGAGGCCCAGGCCCAGCGGCGCCGCCTGCTCATCACCGACGGCGTCTTCAGCATGGAGGGCGAGATCGGCCCGCTCGTCGAGCTGGCCGATCTGTGCGAGAAATACGACACCACGCTCGTCGTGGACGACTCGCACGCGACCGGCGTCCTCGGCGCCACGGGCCGCGGCACCGCGGAGGACCTCGGCTGCCTCGAACGCGTCCCCGTGTTCACCGGCACGCTCGGCAAGGCGATGGGCTCGGCCGCCGGCGGCTTCACCGTGGGGCCGAAGGCCATGGTCGAGCTGCTGCGCCAGCGCTCCCGCACGACGCTCTTCTCGAACACGCTGCCGCCCGCCGTCGCGGGCGCGTCGCTCGAAGCGTTCCGCATGCTCGTGGAAGATCCGGCTCCCGTGAAAAAACTGCAGGCGAACGCCGTGTACTTCCGCACGAAGATGAAGACCGCGGGCTTCACGATTCCCGAGGGCCACCACCCGATCTGTCCCGTGATCGTGGGCGACACCGCCAAGGCCCTCGCCATGAGCGCGGCTCTCTTCCAGCGCGGCGTCTACGTGTCGGGCTTCGGTTTTCCCGTGGTGCCCCAGGGGCACGCGCGCCTGCGCTGTCAGATTTCCGCCGTGCATACCGAGTCCGACCTCGACGAGGCCGTGGCCGCGTTCGTCCACGTGGGCCGGGACTTCGGGGTCGTGTAAACGTTCGTTCGGGCGCGTGGGATTCGGCTCGGCCCTTCACTTCCAGAAGGAGATCGGGAGGGGATCCATGCCGAGATCGCCGGTACTTTCCCTGCGCTCCCCTTGGCATCGTCCGTGCGTCGGCCGGGGCATGAGCGCAAGTTGATGGACGAACACTTCACTCCCTCCGGCGGTCTCGCCCTCGAGGACTACGCACGGCGCGGGGATATGGGCGGCGCTCATCACCTCGTGCGGTATCACTGGCTTCTGGAAGTGCTCTCCGGGCAGGAGCGGACCCTTCTCGACCTCGGATGCGGGGCGGGCTACGGCTCCTTCCTGATCGCCGAAAGGTACCCGTCGATCGACGTCCTCGGCGTGGACTACGACCCCGACGGAATCCGGGACGCGACGAGCCTCTACCGTCTCCCGAACCTTCGTTTCGCGGTCGCGGACGCCATGATCTGGGGCCTCCCCGAGCTCTCCAGAACGTTCGACGCGATCGTGTCGTTCGACTCGATCGAGCACATTCCCCATCGAGAGCTGGTGCTCGAGCACATCGTCGCGCACGTGAACGACGCGCTCTACCTGTCGACGCCCTGCGGCGCTCCCGAGAACGACCTGACGCCCGGATGGCCGGCGCACCGGATCGAGTACGGAACGGCGAGCCTCTACGACTTCCTGGCGCGCTACTTTCGTACGATCGTCAGGCCCGAGGACGAGGGCTTTCCCGCGCGGCAGGTCTTCGACCGGCTGCGCGCGCTCGGCATCGACTACCTGCTTCGTCTGAACCCCGTGATCTGTCGCGATCCGATCCGCGTCGCGAATCCCTACCGCTGATCGAACCCCGCGGGCTTCAGTTTCGAGCGGTTTCGAGCTGGGTGAGTCGCCGATCGATCTCCTCGATCCGCGACTCGCAGGCGATCACGCGGGACCCATCGGGGCGCGACTCCACGATCTTCCGTACGAGGCCGTTGACCTCGGAGGCGAGAGCCGTGACTTCCGTGGCCAGGCGGATGTGACTCTCGGCCATCGTGCGGCGCAGTTCCGCTTGGTCGTCCCGAAGATCGGAAATGTCTGCCTTGAGGTCCGAGCGGAGTCCGCCGATCTCCGCTTTGAGCTCGGTACGCAACCCGGAAATCTCGCTTTTCAGCTCCGTGCGCAACCCGGAAATTTCGCCCTTCAGCTCGGTGCGTACGTTGTCGAGACGGACGTTCGTCTCGTCGAGCCGGCGATTCGTTTCGTCGATCCGGCCGCCCAGGTTCCTTCCGAGGTCTTTGAGCTCCTGCCAGATGAGGCGGAGAACTTCGACCTGTTCGCTCGAATCGCTCACGGCCAAAGTCTACCTCTCGTCCCCTCAGAAGACCGCGAGCGCGGGGGCTAGCCAGGTGACGTTGAGCGCCGCGACGACGACGGCGGTCACGGCAACGTGCCACGGCTTCACGCGCTGGCCCGCGTCGTCGGCCGCGAGCCGCCAGAGCCAGGGGAACCAGGTCCAGACGTACCAGCCCCCGAGTCCGCCCCACACGCCGAAGACACCCCGGTTGCCGACGGCGATCGCCAGCGTTCCGGCCACGATGACGACGGCACCCACCCACCGGAGATCCCTCTCGAGCCCGGGGACGATGACGACGAGCGCGATCGCGAGGCCGATCGTCATGAGCGCGAGGCTCAGAGGGCCCGGACGGAAGCCCGTCCAGCCGCCCAGCCAGAGGGCAGTCTTCACCACGCCATAGCCCGACTTCGCGAGTCCGACAACGATCCCGACCGGTCCCTCGTCGAGGATCGGACGACGGCCGTACGTCGCGGCGCCCAGCCCGCGGGTCGCGAGGAGCGCGCCGACAGCGGCCAGCACCGCGACGAGCGTGGCGGCAGCGCGAGGCCGCAGTCCGCGCGACCACAGCTCGGCACAGGCTCCGAGAGCGGGACCGAGCCCCGGAAGCTTCGTCGCGACGCCGACCGCTGCCCACAGAGACGTGCCCCGAGCGCCTTGCAGCCCCGCGACGAGGAGCGCGGTGAACAGGAAACTGACCGCGTCGTTCGACGCGCGCACGAGGCCTTCGGTCGCGCCGGGCAGGAGCAGCACGAGGAGGCCCCAGTCGAGGTGGCGCCCGGGAGGAAGCACGCGCAAACAGATCGCGAGGCCGGCCGCGAACGCGAGGAGGCTGAAGATCCGGTACGCGAAAAGCGCGACGAACGGCGACGCGGTCGCGCCCGGCCACAGCGCGACGAACGGCGCCGCGAGCGCGTAGCCGAGCACCGGCTGCTGCGACTCGTAGTTGACGGCCGGCGCGCCAGGCGCCTCACCGACACGGCTCGCGAAGACGTTGCCGAAGCTCCCGCCCGCTTCGTGCGGAGGGCATCCGAAGCCCGCCTGCAGCGCCTCGCCACAGGGCACCGAGCGGATCGCGCGGTCCACGTCCTCGCGGAGCGCGACGCCGCGCCATCTGTCGAGCCGTCCCTCAGCGAGATCCAACACCCGCGACAGATGGAACGGCTCGTCAGGCCCTTCGAAGGCGGGCCACAGTGCGGCGAACACCAGCCCCTTGGCGAGGAGCGCGACCACGAGCGCTCCCCGCAGGAAGCCGGACCTACACGGAGGGCAGTGTCCTCAGGTTCGTCGAACTCACTTGCGAACGCGGATCGGGAACGCCGGACGCTTCGGCGCCTTCACCGGATTCACGGCCAGCTCCTTCATCACGATCTCGAGCGCCTTCTCGAGCTGCGGATCCCGGCCCGCGATGACGTCGGCCGGCGTCTGCTCGACCTCGACGTCGGGCGGAACGCCCACGTTCTCGACGACGTAACCGTCCTCGTTCCAGATGGCGAGGTTCGGCGCCGTGATGGTGCCGCCGTCCATGAGCACGGGGAAACCCAGGATGCCCACGAGGCCTCCCCACGTGCGGGTTCCCACCACCGGCCCGAGCT
>JAEUQS010000156.1 GCA_016789625.1 Acidobacteriota bacterium
GCAGCGCCGCCCGGGCGATGGGGAGGAGCGCCGCGTAGCTCAGGAGCTCGCGCTCGGGGTACGACACCACCCGGGGCTCGAGTCCGTGGGGCAGCTCGTTCACCAGGGGAAAGAACAGACGTCCCGTGCCGTCGAGCCCCGGGAGGAGGACGAGCGGCGTCCGCGGCTTCTTCAAAGAGGCACGAGCCCCGGCATCGGCACCACCGGATCCACGTCGGCGCCGTAGTCGACCCCGTCGATGCCGAAGCCGAAGAGGCGCAGGAACTCGCTCTTGTACGCGGGGAAGTCGGCCAGCTCGCCCAGGTTCTCCGTGCTGACGCGAGACCACAGCTCGGTGACGCCGTCCTGAACCTCGGGGCGCATCTCGTGGCCGTCGGCCCGGAGGCGGCCCTCGGTGTCGAGGATGGGGGACGGGCCGTAGAGGCTGTCGCGGAAGAGCGCGTCGACCTGCTCGATACAGCCTTCGTGCGTGCCCTGCTCCTTCATCACCTTGAAGAGGAGCGAGAGGTAGAGCGGCATGACGGGAATCGCCGAGCTGGCCTGCGTGACGACGGCCTTCAGCACCGAGACCCGCGCGTCACCGCCGGTCCGCGCCAGCTTCTCGCGGATCGCGAGCACGCGCTTGTCGAGATCCTGCTTGGCGGCGCCGATCGTGCCGTTCCAGTAGATGTCCCACGTGATCTTCTCTCCCACGTACGTGTAGGCCGTGGTGCGCGCGCCGCTCGCGAGGACGCCCGCGGCGTCGAGCGCGTCGATCCACATCTCCCAGTCTTCGCCACCCATCACGGCGACCGTGTCGTCGATCTCGTCCTGCGTCGCCGCGGGAATGCTGACCTCCTTCACGATCTCCTTGTCGGTGTCGAGGCCGCGCAGCACGACGTCCTTTCCCACCGGGCGGAGGCTCGACGTGTGCAGGACGCCCGTCTTCGGGTGCTGCCTCCGCGGGGACGCGAGGCTGTAGACCACGAGGTCCACCTGACCCAGATCCCGGCGGATCGTCTCGATCGTCTTCTCCTTGACGGCATCCGAGAACGCGTCGCCGTTGAGGTTCTTCGCGTAGAGGCCCTCTTCCACCGCGAGCCTCGTGAACTCGGCCGAGTTGTACCAGCCCGGGCTCCCCGACTTGCCCGGCGCGCCCTCGCGCTCGAAGAAGAGGCCCAGCGTCGCGGCGCGGGCGCCGAACGCCGCGGAGATGCGCGACGCGAGACCGTAGCCCGTGGACGCACCGATGACGAGGGCCTTCCGGGGTCCGTTCTCGAGCGGAGGGCGCCCCTTCACGAACGCGACCTGCTCCCGCACGTTTGCTGCGCACCCAGCGGGATGGGTCGTCACGCACATGAAGCCGCGGACTCGGGGCTGGATGATCATCGGCCGTCCTTCGTGCCGGCGTCGGGCCGGACGGCGCGGATTATGGCGTCCCGAGACCCGGCACCGCGTTCTCCCGCGGGCGGTGGTTCGTTCTCGTTCCGAAGAGGATGTCCCAGAGGGAGAGAAGGGTGGCGTAGTTGCCGGGGCGAGACTCCCGGCCGTCGTGGTGGAGGGCGTGCCGGGAAGGCGTGACGAGCAGGAGGCCTGCGACTCTCTCGAGCCCCGCCGGCCAGGCGACGTTCGCGTGCTGGAGCGCCGACCACACGCCGACGAGCCCGCCGTGGAGGAGCGCAACCTCCGGCGCGACGCCCGCGAGGTGTCCGGCCAGGCCCGAGAGCGAATGTCCGAGGAGGGACTCGACGGGGTGGATCCGAAGGGAGGTCGTGGCGTCCAGGAAGCGCTCTTCGTGGTGGAAGCGGTGAAGCGTCCAGAGGGGCGGAATCTCGTGGAGCGCGACGTGCCAAAGGAACAGGGTGAGGTCGAGAACGAGGACGCCCCAGAGCACCTCGAGCGGCCCCGCGGCGATCGGCACGTAGCCGCCGTCACCGCGGTCGGCGCCGGAGCGAAGGACCGCGACCCAGGCCCCCGACAGGCAGCCGCCGAGGAGGCCGGCCCCGACGTTCGTCAGCCGGACGCGACCGCGTCGCGCCGGTGTCCTCTTGAACGGGAAGAGGCGTTCCAGGAGAAGCAGCGCGCCGAGGGACACGGCGATCGCGCCGAGAACCTCGAGCTGCAGAGCCGTCACGGCGTCGAGCCGGCGGCTTCGCTGGGGATCCCCGGGCGGAAGCCCGGGGACGGAAACCCCGCGGCGACGAGGCCCGCGAAGCCCGTCGAGAGAGGTCGTGCGTCGAGGCCGTTCTCCTGGAGGATGTGGGCCGCCTGACGCGCGCGTCCGCCCTTGGAGCAGTACAGGTAGAGCGGCCGATCGGAAGGAAGCGTCGCCGCCATCTGCGTGGTGAGCTTCGAAAGCGGGACGAGCCGGGCGTTCTCGAGGAAGCCCCGTGCCGTTTCCTCGGGCTCCCGCACGTCGACGAGGACGGCCTGTCCGCTTCGCGTCTCCCGGCGCACGCGCTCGAGGTCGTCCGCGGACCTCGAGCGGAAATGGACGGCGACACCCCCCGCCACGCACAGGGCCGAGAGTGCGAGGATGGCGCGAAGGGCAGGGACGCGCGTCATTGGCACGAACCCTCCGGGTACTGAACGAACTGTCCGTTGGAGAAGACGATGTCGGCGTCGAAGCTCGTCGTGGGCCCGAGCGTGAACGGTCCCGGGATGCCGTCCCTTCCCGTCGAGACGATCACGTAGTTGTCGTCTTTCGGAGTGGTTCGGTAGAGGAATGGCGCGCCCCAGCCGTCGCTGAGGGGCAGCTTGCGGATGTACGTCGGCTCGAGCGAGGAGACCATCGACGGGTGGATCGGCCGGGAGGGGTAGGGGCCCGGGGGCAGGCTCGCGGCAGACGCTGGATAGCGGTTGTAGTCCACGGCGTACGACTCCACGGCCGTGCCGATGCTGCGCAGGTCGCCGATCGAGATCTTCTGCTTGCGGAGGCGGCTGGCCTTCCAGTAGGTGGGCCAGGAGATCGCGCCGAGGAGAAGAACCAGCAATACAGCGGCGATGCCGGAGAGGATATCGGGCCGCTTCTTTCTTCGCGGCGCGGCCGTTGCGGGCGACGGCTGGACGGGGTATTTGTTCATGTGCTCGAACATAGGGACGATCCGCACGCCGCGCTCCCAAAGGCCTGTAAAGACCGAAGGCGCGTTTTCCGATGATCCAGGGAATAGGGTTGTCCCGTAGGATCATCGAATCAGAGCCACGTGATGCGCTGTGTCCTTCTCTTCGCCCGATCTCCGTTCCGCGAGGGGGCCCTGAAGGGTCTCCCCGAGGCCACGGGGCTCTTCGCCACCGCCCGCAAGCGGCTGGCGGAAGAGGTGCGCCGCCTGGCCGGG
>JAEUQS010000184.1 GCA_016789625.1 Acidobacteriota bacterium
GGAGCGCTCCTTTCGCTGCCGCGGTCGCCGTCCTCGGCGAACGCCGTGATTCGCGAGACGACCGCGGAGCTCGCGCTGAACGGAGACGTCTCGGGGAGCCTTCGCGAGGAGTCGACGGGAACGGAGGCGGCGGATCTCCGGTCGTACGTTTCGCGTCTGTCGCCGGACGAGCACACGAAGTGGATTCAGGGCTGGATCGGGCGAAACCTCGCGGGAGCGACGGTGAAGGACGCGAAGGTGGAGGCTCCGCCGGCCGGCAGCGTGACGCTCTCGGCGTCGTTCCAGGCGCCCCGCGCCGGGCAGGAGAGCGGGGAGCTCCTCCTCGTGCGTCCCGTGCTGCTGCCGTATCGCGCGATTCCGAGGATCTCGGCGGGGGAGCGCACGCAACCGGTGGAGCTCGCGCCTCAGATCCACCGGAGCGTGTCGCGCCTCGTGCTGCCTCAGTCGGCCCGTGTCGACGAGCTGCCGCCCGACGTGAACGTCGAGGGGCCTTTCGGGACGTTCCGGCAGAAGACCACCACGGAGGCCGGGAGCCTCGTCGTGGCCCAGGAGGTCGTGATTCCGGGCGGCCTCGTCGCGACGGCCGACGTGCCCGCGCTCCGCGCCTTCCTCGAGAAGGTGCGGTCCGCGTCGTCGGCGATGGCGGTGATCAAGCGCTGAGGGGAGCGCTGGGGGCGCCATTCCTCCGTGCATAGAGGAGTCGAGCCGCGAAAGCGAGGAACCCAACCGACCCCAGGGTCGCGGTGAGAACCACCCAGAACGCCGGCCGGATTCCGAGCTTCTTCGCATACGGCACGGCCAGACAAAGCCCGATGAAGAGCGAGATGAACAGGTCCATGAGCACCTGAAGCCCCCACCCGCTCTGGAACTTCTCGCCGAGGAAGCCGAACAGGCCCTCGGCGAAGACGATCTGCAGCGTGAAGGCGCCGAAGGCGGCGGAAGCGAGGGCCGGAACGATCCACAGGTTCTTCTTCATGGGAGTCTCCTCGCTTGCGAGTCTGACGGCGCGACTGCGGCTTCACCATGACCTCCGAGGTCAAGGCCGTTCGACGCCTGGTTTGCTAGATTGCCGCCGTGCTCGCACCTCAGAGCCCCGGTCCCATGATCCGCGCTCTCCGCCACGCGAGACGCCTGAGCCAGGAAGAGCTCGCTTACCGCGCGGAGGTTTCCACGCGGCACCTCTCGTGCCTCGAGAGCGGCCGCGCGCGACCGTCGCACACCATGGTCCTCACGCTGGGCTCGGCTCTCGACCTGCCGCTCCGCGACCGCAACACGCTGCTCGTCGCGGCGGGCTTCGCTCCGGTTTACCGGGTTTCGGCGCTCGAGGGCCCCGAGATGGCCCACGTCCATCAGGCCGTCTCCCACATCCTGCGTCTCCACGAGCCGCACCCGGCGATTCTGATGGACCGTTCCTGGAACGCCCTCCGCCTCAACGATGGCGCGCTGCGCCTCTTCTCGTGGTGTGGCGTGAGCCTCGGCGGTGCGGCGCTCCTCAATGCCCATCGCGTGCTCTTCGACCCGGCGTTCGGCCTGCGCCCCTGGGTCGTGAACTTCGACGCGCTGGCCGATGCGACGCTCGAGCGCCTCCGGTCCGAGGTCGATGTGGACCCCTCTCTGCGCGCCGGCCTCGCCGAACTCGAGCGACTGCGGGGGGCGTCACCGGCAGAGCCCTCGAAGACGGGCCCGAACGCTGTCGCGCTGCCCGTCCACCTTCGCAAGGACGGCCACGATCTGCGCTACTTCACCACCCTCACCACGCTCGGCACGCCGCTCGACGTCACCGCGCAGGAGCTTCGGATCGAAGGCTACTTCCCCATGGACGACGAAACGGATGCGTTCGGCCGCCGCCTCGAGGCCGGCGTCCCGTGACGTCCCGCCGTGGTGCCGTCCGCCCGCTGGGCCGGGGAGCGCCGTTCCTCCGCACGATCGAGAGCCTGGACGACAAGTGGGAGGCGTCGCGGCATCCCTTCAACGTACCGGCGTTCTCGCGCGGAATCGGCTTGAAGTTCCGGACCCCGGTGACGTTCTTCGTGGGCGAGAACGGGGCGGGGAAGTCCACGCTCCTGGAAGCCGTCGCGGAGTGCTGCGGCTTCAACCCGGAAGGCGGAAACCGCGATCATCACTACGCGGCGTTCGCGGAGCGGTCTGCTCTGGCCCAGGCCCTGCGACTGTCGTGGATGCCCAAGGTGACCGAGGGGTTCTTCCTCAGGGCCGAGAGCTTCTACAACTTCGCGACGTACATCTCTTCCGTTTCGACCATGAGGGCCTACGGCGGGAAGTCGCTGCACGAACAGTCGCATGGGGAGTCGTTC
This sequence comes from Acidobacteriota bacterium, assembly GCA_016789625.1. Classification (GTDB taxonomy): domain Bacteria; phylum Acidobacteriota; class Thermoanaerobaculia; order UBA5066; family UBA5066; genus JAEUQS01. The sequence continues at coordinate 2,313 of JAEUQS010000184.1, forward strand.
CTCGCGCTCTTCAAGCATCGCTTCGAGCAGGGCATCTACATTCTCGACGAGCCCGAGGCCGCGCTCTCGCCGCAGCGGCAGCTCTCGTTCCTGAGGATCCTCCACGACCTCTCGGTGCCGGGCCACGCACAGTTCCTCATCTCGACGCACTCGCCGATCCTCCTCGCGTTTCCCGGCGCGACCCTTCTGAGCCTCGACGGCGACGCGATTCGCGAGGTCGCGTACACCGACATCGACCACTACAAGCTGACGCGGGACTTTCTGAACGCACCCGACAGGTTCTTCAAGCACCTGTTCGCCGAGCCTTCCGGGGAAGACGCGTAGACCCGCGTCAATAGTGCGGAAGGCGCGGACGCAGGTACCCGTACAGCCAGGTGCCGGCGAGCGCGCCGAGAATCGCGGCCACGTACACGCTCTGTCCTGCGCTCGCGAGCGCGAACATCGGGCCGGGACACGCTCCGCCGAGGGCCCAGCCCACGCCGAACAGGGTGCCCCCGATGGCGTACCGGTAGCCCCAGCCCAGCTCCTTCGGCGGCACGTCGATGGGCTCGCGGGTGAGCGTTTTCATGGAGGAGCGCCGCAGGATCCAGATCAACGGGGCCGCGACGGCGATCGCGGAGAAGATGATTCCGTACATGTGGAATCCCTGGAACCGGAACATCTCCTGGATCCGGAACCAGGAGACGGCCTCGGACTTCACGAGCACGACACCGAACAGGGTCCCCAGCAGGAGGTACCAGAAGGGGCTCACGTCGCGGGGGCTGGCGGCTGTCTCGGCGTCCTCTGGAGCGAGCTTGTCGGGCGTCATCGCGCGGACTCTCAGGAGAGGAGCGGAAGGATGAGGAAGGTGCAGAGGAGGCCGCCCGCGAAGAACCCGATGACGGCCAGGAGGGAGGCCTTCTCCAGAGCCGCGAGGCCCGAGATGGCGTGCCCCGACGTGCAGCCTCCCGCGTAGGCGGTGCCGAAGCCCACGAGCAGCCCGCCTCCCACGATCGAAGCGAGGCCGCGGAGCGTGCCGAGGCTCGACCAGCTGAAGATCTCCCCGGGGGCGAGGCCGGAGAAGTCGTGGATTCCGATCCGGGCCAGGGCGGCCCTGGTTTCGGCCGAGATCGCCACCTCGGGAGTGCCGAGGAACCTCACCGCGAGAAGGCCGCCGAGGCAGATCCCGACGAGGAAGGCCAGGTTCCAGAGCCCCGCGCGCCGCCAGTCGTACCGGAAGAACGCGACGTCCTTCGGTGCGATCGCCGCGCACAAGTGCCGCAGGTTGCTCGAGATGCCCAGCTGCCGGTTGCCCAGCAGGAGGAGCGTGGGGACGAAGAGACCGATCAAAGGCCCGGCCACGTACCAGGGCCAGGGGCGCGAGATGACGTCGAGCAAGCGATCCTCCGGTCTCGAGCTTACCCGGGGAGAGAACGCGAACACCAATCGGCGAAGGACTCCGCTCGGGGGAGGATCCCGCCCACGGGCTCGAGCGCGACGAGCGCGGAAGGCAACGCGCCGAGCCCGAGATGTGACCCCGCCACCTGGCCGGCGATGGCACCAATCGTGTCGGAGTCGCCTCCCGTCGCGACGATGTCGTTCAGGACCGCCGGGAACGAGGCCGACGTCATCCGCGTGGCTGCGAGGAGGGCCAGAGGGACCGTCTCGACCACGTACCCGGAGGCCCCGAACCGTTCGGCGACGACATCCAGGCCGACGGCTGTCGGAAGCTCCGCGAAGGACAGCAGCCTGTCGCGGACCCGGCTGTCGGGAAGACCGCCGGCAAGCTCGGTGAAGAAGGCGGGTTCGGCGGGCGGCCAGGGTGTGGCGTGCATTGCCAGGAGGACTGCCAGGGCACCGATGTAGGCCTCGTCACTGTGGTGTGTCACGCGACAGACGTCGCGGATCGTGACCCGGTCCTTGGTGTCCCTCGGATCGATGAGGAAGGCGAGCGGCGCGATTCGCATTGCCGGCCCGTTGCCCGCCGCCATCTCGCCACGAGCGCCGGCGAGAGCCCAGTGAGCCCCCGCGGAGAGGTCCCGAAGCGCCTTGAGGGTCGCCGATCCGAGACCGGTCAGCTCGCCCGCGCGGAACCACCGGAGGAAGGCCTCCCCGCAGGCCTTTGGCAGGTCGCGATCCCCGGATGCGATCGCTTCGCAGGTGGCGAGGGTGAGCTGCGTGTCGTCGGACAGGGAAACCCGTCCGCGCTCGGGCACACCACCGAGGGCGTCGCCGATGGCCCCGCCCACGAGGCATCCGACGATGTGGTCGCGAGATGAAGCATTCAGGCGTCCGGACGTCACGGAATCCACCATACCAACTTGCGGGGAAGCTCCCCACGTACGGGCAGCGAAACCAGGGCGGGGGTTGCCGCGTAGCCAGTTGGCGCGGCGGAGTCCGCCTGAGGAGGTCGAACGTGATGGCTCATGGGGCACAACTGGCGGCGATCGTGTTTGCAGGGGGGACGGCCGTGGCGGCCGCAACGGCGGCTTCACCCTTCGCAGATGCCAAGGCGCTGCGCGTACGAGGTCAGGTGGAGCGGCCCAGCGAGGAGACCCTTGCCTGGGGCCGGGCGCGGTTGGCCGAGCTCGGCGTGGCCGATCTGCCGCCCGCGCAGCGCGCCGCGCGGATCTGCAAGTACATTCACGAAGGCTTCGAGTTCAGCCCGGAGCGGCCGCCCACGATCGCCGCCTTCATCGAGAAGAAGAGCGGCAATTGCTACGCACACGCCCGTCTGAGTGCCTTCCTCCTGAGGCTGGCTGGCGTCCCCGCGCGCTTCATGTACGAGGTGCACCTCGAACGCAAGTCGCCGGAATCGACCGAGCAGGCCCGTGCTGCCGGCATCGGGCTCTTCGGCGAGTTCCACAACGACCACTTCTGGGTGCTCTACCAGGACGGCGACGCCTGGGTTCCGTTCGATTCGGGCCTCGGCATCTCGAACCGCGCGGACTTCCGGCGCGTGAAGATCGACGAGCCCGCGGGCGGCGTCGCCAATCCGCCGTTCCTCCTCTGGCGGGAGAGCGAAAGCGAAGCAGAGAACAGCCGGCTCGTGAACGTGACCCAGGAGTTCTGGCGCGACATCGGCCGCACCACGGTGCCCGGCGTCCCAGAAGCTGACTGGAAGGCGCTCCTCGACACGCTGGGCCGGCTGGAGGTCACAGACCTGTCGAAGGCGCCGCTGTCCCCGGAGCGCGCCGCAGCCATCGCGCACGTGGGTCGTCAGTTCTTTAGGTCCCTGGTGAAGCCCTGACCCATCTTCCTCGGTGCTCGCACCTGCTCCTGTGGCTCCGCCCCTTCGTGGCTGCGCACCTGCCGGCCAATGGTCTCTCACCGCGCGAGTCCCCAGCAACGTGGTGGTCGGCGGCGCCCCCGCCTTCATTCAGGGCCATCGATCCGTTGCCACTCTGGGCAGACACCCGTCTCCAGGTCAAAGGCCATTGCGACAGCGAATGTCACGAGAGCCTTTCCAGGGCTGCGGTGAATCGAGATGAAAGGTGGCGGACTCGACGGCCGATCCAGGACATCGGATGGCGGGTTGATGCACGGGTTGGACCAGGTGGCGCGGGCCAGCTCGACGTAGCCGAAGCGTTCGTCGCGAGCGATGAGACCCGCTTCGATGCCGCTGAGATCGAGAAACTGGAACTTCCATGAGGAATCGTCGCCCCAGTGGCAGCCCCAAACAAAACCAAAGGGCTCGAGAGGCCACTCCCGGTCCGCGCTCCAATGCGGACTCCCGGGAATGATGGATCCGTCGTGTATGTCCCACCAGTCCGGAACGTAGAACCCCGCCGGGCAGAAGCCCCCA
>JAEUQS010000734.1 GCA_016789625.1 Acidobacteriota bacterium
ATCCTGGGGGTTTCTCGATCCCCCCAGGCCCCCCACGGGACCGGACTGAATTTCAGCGGCCTTCGGCCCCCTGCGGCGTGGGAACGGTGAACCACACGCGCGTGCCGGTTCCGCCCGAGCCCGCGTCGATGCCGATCGCGCCGCCCATGGCCTCCACGAGGAGCCGCGTGATGGGGAGGCCGAGCCCGGTTCCTCCGAACCGGCGCGTCGTGCCGGCATCGGCCTGGATGAATTTCTCGAAGACCTCGGCCCGCTTCTCGGCCGGGATGCCGATGCCCGTGTCCTCGACCTCGAAGAGCAGCTTGCGGCGCCCGTCGCTCGTCCTCACGCGCACCGTGACGCTCCCCTCGCTCGTGAACTTGATGGAGTTGTTCGCGAGGTTGACGAGCACCTGGCGGAGCCGCACGCGGTCGGCGCGCACGTGGGGGAGCCCGTCGGGCACCTGGACGTCGAGCCTCAGCCCCTTCTGCGCGGCCAGCGACTCGACGATCTTCCTCACGTCCTCCACGACGTCCTGCGCGTCGAGAGTCTCGGGCTGGAGCTCGACCTTGCCGGCCTCGAGCTTGGCGAGGTCCAGGACGTCGTTGATGAGCGTGAGGAGGTGCCGAGACGAGTGCAGCACCTGATCGAGGAACACGTGGGACTCCTCTTCGGTGTCCGCGTGTCCGTCGCGTACGAGCTGGGTGAGGCCGATGATGGAGTTCAGCGGCGTGCGGAGCTCGTGGGATACGTTGGTGAGGAACTCGTCCTTGCTGCGCGAGGCCGTGGCCAGCTCCTCGGCTCGTTTCTTGAGCTCCTGGTTCAGGCGGTGGAGCTCGGCGGTGCGGGCCTCGACGCGCTCCTCGAGCGATTTCTTGGACCGCTCGAGCTCGGCGTGAGAGGAGCGAAGGCTCTCGAGCGACGTGACGAGGGCGGTCCCGAGCGCGCCGATCTCGTCCTGCCGCTGGATTCTCGGGGGTGTCGCCGAGAGATCGCCTCCGCCGACCCTTCTCGCGTACTCGAGGAGGTCGGTGAGGTCCCGTCGCGTCTGCCGGAGCGCGGGCAGGAGGACGAGCGCCGTCGCGAGGACTCCGGCGAGCGCGGTCGCCGAGAGGAGCGCCATCGGGAGGCGGATGCCGTGCGACCGCCCGGAGCGGGGCAGGGCCGCGGCCACGAGAAAGGACGGAAGAGGAGGCGAAAGGCGCGCGCCCCGCACGAGATGAGAGGAGGTCGTCGCGGCGAGGGTTTCCCCGGCGGCTGTCAGCAGCGGCGAGAAGACCGGGTCTTCCGACAACGCGAGAGAGCGCCCGCGCAGGGGCACCGGCCGTCCCGCCGGATCGAAGGCCGCGCGGATCACGCCGTCTCCGGGGTTCGGATCGAGCGCGGTCGTGAGGTCCTCGAGCGCGAAGAGAACCTGGAGGACACCGGCACCCTCGGGCAGGGCGACGGCCACGGAGAAGAGGTCGGGAGCGAGCTTGTAGCCCGGACCCGGGAGCGTGACCTCGACCCCGTTTCTCGCCGCTCCCTTCCACCAGCTCTCGACGGCGGCCACGGCCGCGCCGGCGGGCCGCGTGCCGGCGACGTGGATGCCGTTGGCTTCGGTGAGGAACGCGGCCTTTGCCGAAGGGCCGTACGGGAGGGCCGAGGCGAGGACCTTCGCCGCCTCGCCGCCGGGGTCGAGGACGAGGGAGGGCGCCAGCTTCTGATCCAGGACGGCGCGTTCGCCGTCGGTGAAGGGCAGCCGCGCTCTCGTGACGGTGCTCTTCCGCGCGTTCTGCTGGATCGCCGGGTCCGCGGCGAGAGCCCGCACGAACGCGATGCGATCCGAGAGCGCGCGGGAGAACGCGTTCTGTGCGGCGCGGCGCGCGTCGTCGGCGCGGTCTCCGGCACCCCTCGCGGCAGATCGTTCGAGGAAGACGAACGCGACGAGCGCGGTCACGAGGAGGCTGAGGATCACCGTACCGAGGAGGGCGGGAGCGAGCGCGCCCGCGAATTCCTTCGTGGGGACTGGAAGGAGCCGCAACGCGGAGACCCGGCGGATCCCGCTCGCGCCGCTCGACGACGTCCTCTTGCTGTCGGGCACTGCGATCAGTTTAGGTCAGCCGGGCGGTGAGCCGCCGAACCCGTGCCGGCGGCGCTTCACGGAGGAGCCGTCTCACGGTCCGCTCGAGCCCGGGGACCACGCGCGCGGGAGCGAGCTCGGCGAGAGGCTCCAGAACGAACCGGCGTTCGGCAAGCCGGGGATGCGGTATCACGAGCCGCGGAGTCTCGATCTGCCGGTTGCCGTAGAGCAGGACGTCGAGATCGAGAGTCCGGGGGGACCAGCGCGGCGCGGGGACGCGACCCGCCTGCCGCTCGAGCTCCTTCAGCGCGAGAAGGAGATCGAGCGGCGAGCGCCGGGTTCGAAGCGTCACGACGGCGTTGAGATAGTTGGGCTGCGCCGGTGCACCGGGTGCCACGACGGCTGCAGTCTCGTAGATCGACGACGCGCCGGTGACGGTTCCGAGGTACCCGAGACGGACGACGCACCGCCGAAGAGTCGCGAGGCGGTCACCCAGGTTCGTGCCAAGCCCGATCGCGACGAATGTCGGCCGATCCGATCCGGCTCTCTCTCCCCGGGGGGGGCCTGGGGGGATCGAGAAACCCCCAGGATCACTCGGGCTCTCTCCCCGGGGGGGGCCTGGGGGGATCGAGAAACCCCCAGGATCACTAGTAGTCGTCTTCGGACGCGTCCGTCGCCTCGAGGCCCGGCGAGTCGAGCGGCAGCTCCTCGTCGTCGGAGATCGCCTTGACCGGGAGGTCTTCCGGCTCGACGCCGATGTCGTCCTCGTCGCGGTTGCGATCGAAGAGATCCGGATCGCCGAATTCGTCCCGCTTGGCACGACGCGCCGCCTGCAGCATCACCGGCGAATTCGCCGTCGGGGGAGCCTCTTTCTGATCCGCACCGCACTTCGGGCACAGCACCGGAGTCTTCCTGAGGTCGTAGAACTTCGTGCCGCAGCGAAAGCACTCGTGTTTCAGTCCAAGTTCGGGCATTCAGCTCCTCAAAAGCCGGCGGAACATAGCATCGGGTTTCGAGAGGGTCAACGTCGAACGCAGCACCGGGCCCGGTGCAAACGGCGCTCCCGGGACGCTGTTTCGCAGGGCTTCGTCGGGACCTACACTCCGCGGCCCATGCTGAGCTTCACCGTTCTGAACGAGGAAGGCGCTTCGCGACGAGGGCGCCTCGTCCTCGATCACGGAACGGTCGAGACCCCGGCGTTCATGCCCGTCGGCACCGCGGGTACGGTGAAGGCCGTCCGCTTCAGCGACGTCTCGGCCGCCGGCGCGCAGATCGTGCTCGCGAACACGTATCACCTGATGCTGCGGCCGGGAGGGGATCTGATCCGCAAGCTGGGCGGGCTCCACGCGTTCACGTCGTGGACCCATCCGATCCTCACGGACTCGGGCGGCTACCAGGTGATGTCTCTCGCGGGCAACCGCAAGCTCACCGAGGACGGCGTGGTCTTCCGCAGCCACATCGACGGCACGCCGCATCTCCTCACGCCCGAGCGCGCGGTCGCGCTGCAGCTCGGAGACTTCGGCGTCGACATCGCGATGGTGCTCGACGAGTGCACCGGGTATCCCGCGACGGAGAAGGAAGCGCGCGCGTCGATGGAGCTCACGCACCGGTGGGCCCGCCGCGCGCTCGAGGCGAGAGCCCGCAACGAGGGCGGCGTCGCCGAACGGGGCGCGCTCTTCGGGATCGTGCAGGGGGGCATGTTCGAGTCGCTTCGCGCCGAAAGCGCCGGCGTGCTCGGTGCGCTCCCGTTCGACGGCACCGCGTGCGGAGGCCTCTCGGTGGGGGAGCCCAAGCCCCTCATGCGCGCGATGGTCGAGCTCTCGGGGCCGCTCCTCCCCCGGCTCAAGCCGCGCTACCTCATGGGCGTCGGCCGCATGGACGATCTCGTGCACGCCGTGATGCACGGCTTCGACATGTTCGATTGCGTGCTGCCCACCCGAGCGGCGCGCCACGGGACCCTCTTCACGAAAGACGGCCCGCTCGTGATCAAGCAGGCGCGTTACCGCGAGGACGCCGCGCCGCCCGAGGCCGACTGTCCGTGCCCCACGTGCCGCACGCACTCGCGGGCCTATCTGAGGCATCTCTTCACGCTCGGCGAGCCCACCGCGGCGACGCTCCTCACGGTACACAATCTCTTCGCCGTTCTTGACTTGATGCAGCGAATCCGTGAGGCTGTCGAAGAGGGCCGTTTCGCGGCGTTCGCCCGGGCGACGCTCGCGCGCCTCTCGCCGGAATCCCCATCTCGCGAATAAAGGAAGACTCGATCCATGATTCCTTGGCTTCTCCAGGCGCCTCCGGCGCCCTCGACCGTTCAGACGCTTCTCGGGTTCGTGCCCATGCTGCTCGTCGTGGGCATCTTCTGGTTCATCGTGATCGCGCCGATGCGCAAGCAGCAGAAGCAGACGCAGGAGATGCTCAAGAGCCTCAAGAAGGGCGACAAGGTGCTCACCTCGGGGGGCATCTACGGCACCGTGGCGCAGATCGAGGAGGGGAGCTCGATCGTCTGGGTCAAGATCGCCGACACCCTCAAGGTGAAGATGTCGCGGAGCGCGATCACGGCCATCGTCGCGGACGGCGGCGAGGACAAGAAAGAGAGCTAGGGCTCCGAAGGGAGCCCCGCTCTCCGTCGCATACTCGGGATCCACATGAGCGAAGCGGCCGAGGTCGTGTTCCTGCAGACCTCCGACTGGCACGTCGGGTCCGCCCTCCGGCGAGGGCCCTTCGTGCCACCGTCGCCGCTCGCCGAGGAACGCCGCGCGGAGATGGACGGCGCTCCCGAGAGGGCCGTCGCCGCGGCGCGCGAGGCCGGTGTGCACGCGCTCCTCGTGCCCGGAGACCTGTGGGATGCCGAGAGCCTCGGCGCCGACGTCCTCCACCGGATGCTCGAGGCGTTCGCGTCCTTCGACGGACCCGTCTTCATCGCTCCGGGGAACCACGACTTCGCGGGCCCCGGCGGTTTCTACGACCCGCACGTCTTGCGCGTTCTCGGGATGCGCTCCTGGCCCGAGAACGTTCACGTGTTCCGCGATCCGGAGTTTCGCACCGTGAGGTTTCCCGGGCGGGACGACGTGTCCCTCACGGGCCGCGCCTTCCTGTCTCCGGCGGTCGTCGAGGAGCGGCCCTTCGCGTCGCTGCCGCGGCCCGTGGAAGGGCGTCTCAACGTGCTGATGGTGCACGGCTCGTACGAGTCCTACGGCGGCAGCGACCGGCCGTCGGGCAAGAAGCGCACGGCGCCGTTCTCGAGAGAGGAGCTCCTTGCCGCGGGCTACGACTGGGTCGCGCTCGGCCACCACCATCACCTCTCGGTCGTGGAGGATGACGACGGGGTCCCGCGCGCGGCGTACTCGGGATCGCCCACCGGGCGCGGGGCCGACGAATGCGGTCCGCGCTATTTCCTGAGGGTCGCGCTCGCCACCGGAGCTCCCCCCGACGTTCGGCTCGTGCCCGCCGATCACCGGGTGCTCCACGAGCTGTCGCTGGACGTCACGGGGCTGGAAGGCCCCGGGCTCGCGAGCTCTCTCGTCGAGCTGCTCGACGACGCGGGCGTTTCCCCGCGCGATTTCGTGAACGTGACCTTCACGGGGCATGTGCCGCACGGCGCGAGGCCCCTCGCGGCGCTCGCCAACCTGGGGACGCGCGCCGCGCACGTTTCCGGGCGCGACCGGTCGCGGCCGCCCCTGCCCCCGGAGTCGTCGCTGCGCACGGCCGAGGAGCGCTTCGTGACCGACCTCCTCTCACGGCTCGCCAGCGCCGAGGACGAGAGGTCCCGACGGGTTCTCGAGCTCGCGCTGGCTCTCGGACGGGACGCCCTCTCGGGGCGCGAGCTCCTGCCGCCCGAGCCGGAGGCCCTCTGAGAATCGAGCGCATCCGGATCGAGGGCTTCGGCTCGCTCTCGGGCGTCGATCTCGTGTGGCCCGAGGGAAAGATGCTCCTCGTGGTGGACCCGAACGAGACCGGGAAGACGACGCTCTGCGAGGCCATCTCGGCGGCGCTCTTCGGGCTCCCGAGGGGGAAGGTCGCCGGTCAGAAAGCGCGTGACCTGCGCCGGCCCCGGAGCGGCGCGCCCTTCGCCGTCGGGCTCGACGTGAGGTTCTCCGGCAAGCGGTGGACCGTGGATCGGGATCTCGAAGGAGGAACGCTGCGGGTCGTGGACCGCGATTCCGGCAACGACGTGACTCGCGATTTCCTGAGGCCGTCGGGACGCGACGTCGTCGGAGAGAGAGCCACGGGCCTCACGGAGCCGCTCTTCCGGACGACGGCCTACGTCGCGCAGAACGTGCTGGATCGCGACGAGCTGGACTCGACGCTCACGGTCGAGCTGGCCCGCATCGCCGACTCGGGCGGAGGCGAAGCCTCGGTGGTGCGGGCGCTCCGCGCGCTCCAGGAGGTTCGCGCCAAGATGCCCGGCGCGTCCACCGGGGCGAGCGTATCGGTCGAGACCGAGATCCTGCGGCTGACCCGAAAAGCCGACGACGCGCGGAACGAATGCGAGCGCCTCGAGGCGGCCCGGAACGAAGCCTCCCTGGCCGCGGCGCGCCTCGCGCGGCTGACGGGCGAGGTCGCGGCCGAGACGCGAAAGGCCCGGCTCGCCGAACTCGCCGTGGTGGAGCGTGAGCGCCGCGAGCTCGCGGGCCTCCTCGCGAGAACGAGGCAGGACGCGGAGACGCGGCGAGCCCTCGAAGCAGAGGCCGAGATGCTGCGGGCCGAAGCCCAGAGATACGCTTCCGCCGCGGTGCAGCGCGCCGACGATCTCGTGCGCCGCCGGGGAGAGCTGCCCCAGGCGCTCGCTGCGCGCCGCGCGGCGCTCGTGAGCGAGCGAGGCCTCGCCGAGCGGGAGGGCCGGGACCGGCTGGCCCGCTTCGGAGGGCTGGGATCGCTGAACGAGGAGGAGCGCGGCCGGCTCTCGGCGCTTCTGCTCTCTGTGGTGGAGTCGGGGGGCGAGGCCGCGCGCGCCGTGGAGGCGCTCGAGAGCCAGCGCGAGGAGCTGCGCCGCGAGGGGCTCGCGGACGACCTGGACCGGCTCGACGGCATCTCGGGGCCCGACCGCGAGTTCGTTTGGGGCGCCGAGGAGGAGCGTACGTCGCTCGAGCTGCGCGGTGTGCAGTGCGACCGGCATGCGGCCGAGGCCCAGGCGGGGGCCGCGATCCTGGTGGGGGAGCGGCGCGAGCGGCTGCGCCTCGCGATGCGGTTTCTCGCGGTGTCCGGATTCCTCCTGCCCGTGGGTCTTCTGCTCGTGGCGTCGTCGTATCGCCCGGTGGGACTCGGGCTCTCGGTCTTCGCGGCCTGCCTCGCGCTTCTGGGCGGCGGGTTCTTCCTCAAGGCCCGGGGTCACGGCAGGGACGACGAGGAGAAGCGTCGGGCCGAGGAGGCGGCCGCGCGGCTCGAGGCGCAGCAGCTCCGGAAGAGACTCTCGGATCTGCGGCTCAGGCTGGATGCCCTTTCCAGGCGGGCCGGCTTCCCCGATACCAAGGCCCTCCTGACGGCGCTTCGCCGGGCGCGCGCGGCGGAGGCCAAACGGAAGGCGCTCGTGGAACGCGAGGCGCGGAAAGCGGCCGTCGACGAACGGCGCGCGGGCCTCTACAGGGAGCTCGCCCCGTTTCGCGAGATCCTGGGCCCGGCCACGGGTCTGCCTGCGATCGACGAGGCACAGCGCCTGCTCTCCGTGCTCGCCGACCTGGAGAGAGCGCTGCGGGCGGCCGATTCCCGCCTCTCGGGCCTGACCCGCGAGGACGACCAGCTCGCGAGCGAGGAAGGGGCCCTCTCGGCGCTCGAGGCCGAGCTGCGCTCCGCGCTCCGCGTCTTCGACGTGCCGGAACGGCTACCGCTCGAGGAAGCGCTGCTCGCCTATCAGGGGGGGAAGAAACGCGCGGCCCGATTCCGCGAGATCCTCGAGATCGAGCTGCCGGCGCGGAGGTCCTCGGTCGAGGAGTCCCCGGCCGCGGAGATCGAGACCCGTCTCCGGGCCCTCGAGGAGGAGATCGCCGGACGCCTCGCCGAGCTCTCGGCCGTGCCTGCCGACGTGGTCCCGGCCGAGACGGCAGAGGAGGCCCGGCGCCGGGCGGAGGAAGCCCGGGAGCGCGTGGCGGCGGTCGAGCTGGAGAAGACCCACGCCGAGCGGGACCTCGCGCGAAAGGCGCGCGGCAGCGAGAAGGCCCGGGAGGCTGCCGAGCTGCTCGCGGAGACCGAGGTGCTCCTCGCCCGGGCGCTTCTCTTCCGGGATGCCCTCGAAACCGCCCGGGAAGCGCTCGCCGCCGCGGCCTCCTCGGCCTATGGGGACTTCCGTCGCGGCCTGGCCGAGGCGTCGCGGGCCATTCTCGCGACGTGGCCCGTGCCCTACGAATCGCTCGAGTTCGGAGAGGACCTCTCGGTCTCGGTCCTCCTCCGCGGAGGGCGCCTCGTGACCCGCAACGAGATCGCCGGGGCGCTCTCGACCGGCGCCCGCGAGCAGATTCACCTCACCGCCCGGCTGGCCTCGCTGAGGTACCTCGGGACCGGAGTGCGGGGGGTTCCGCTCCTCCTCGACGACCCGCTCGTGGGGGCCGACGACGCCCGCTTCGCCGCCGTCATGAAGTTCCTCGCGACCCAGGTGCTGGAGGAGCGCCCCGTCCTGGCCGTCTCGTGCCACGCCTGGCGCCACGAACGGCTGGGGGCGGTGCTCCCTCCGGAAGTGAGGGAACGCATTCACCCGGTGACGCTGCGGCCCTTCTCGTCGAACGAGCCGGCCGCCCGTCTCCCGGGCGCGGCCGCCCGTCTCCCAGGCGCGGCCGCCGGTTCCCCCCGGGGGAGCGCCGATTGACGGGCCTCCGTCCCGCGTCTAGACTCCGCCGGTTTTCGTCCGGCTAACCGGGCGTATCAGCAGCGTGCAGAAGATGTTTTCGAGGCCGGTCGGGCGCAAGCCGCCGAGCCGCTTAGAGTCCCTGCCGCTCCCGGAGGTTCACGCGTGACAAGGCCCACCGGGTGGCGTATTGCATTGACGCTCGCCATCCTCATCGGTTCGATCGCCGCTTACTGGTGGAGGGGCAAGTCTGCCCTCGCCAAGTCGCCCACCGCTCCCCCCAACCCCAGCCTCTCGGACATCATGAAGAACGGGGTGAAGCTGGGCCTGGATCTCCGGGGCGGAATTCACCTCGTGATGCAGGTGAAGGCCGAGGACGCATACAAGGCGGAAGCTCAGGGCGCCCTGGACGTCGTGCTGGAGGCCGCCAAGAAGAAGGGCGTCAACCTGGGCGCGGGCTCCATTGCCGACCCGTCGGGCTTCTCGATCCAGCTGGCCGAGAACACCGAGGCGTCGAAGCTCAAGGAGGTCGTGGACACCTCCCTCGCCCCGAAGGACTGGAAGGTCGACCAGCGGGGACGCGAATGGCGCGTCAACCTGCAGGAGGCGGCCCGCCAGGACATCGAGGGCCAGGTGCTTCGCCAGGCTCTTGAAACCGTGCGAAACCGCATCGACGCGCTGGGCGTCGCCGAGCCCGTCATCCAGGAACAGGGCAAGGACCGCCTGATCATCCAGCTCCCGGGCGTCGACGATCCGGGCCGGGTGAAGGACATCATCGGCGTCACGGGTTTCCTCGAGCTCAAGCTCGTGGACGAGCGGGGAGGCCCCTACCCGACGAAGGAAGCCATGCTCACGGCCTACGGCGGAGCCATCCCGCCCGAGCTCGAGGAGGTCGTGGGGCTGTCCGACGATGCGAACAGCACGACGCGCGTGGAGCAGCATTACGTCCTCAAGAAGGCCGCCGCGGTGACCGGCCGGGACCTCAAGAACGCCCGCGTCACCCAGGACAAGTTCGGCCAGGCCGCCGTCGAGTTCTTCCTGAAAGCCGAAGGGGCCGAGAAGTTCGGCCGCGTGACGGGCGAGAACATCGGCAAGCGTCTGGCCATCGTGCTCGACCAGCGGGTGCAGTCGGCTCCGACGATCAACGGTCAGATCCGCGATCAGGGGATCATCGAGGGCAACTTCACGCCCGAGCGGGCCGACGCGCTCGCGCTCGTGCTGCGCTCCGGCGCGCTCCCGGCCCGCATGGTGATCCTGGAGGAGCGGACGGTCGGTCCGTCGCTCGGCCTCGACTCGATCAAGGCGGGTCTCCTGGCTTCCCTCGTGGGCATGC
>JAEUQS010000207.1 GCA_016789625.1 Acidobacteriota bacterium
CGACCATGCGCGCATCGTCGACCTCGACCACCGCGCTCCGCGGGGCGCCTGAATTGGAGGTGACGCGAATCGTCAGGGTCGTGTTGCCACGTCCGGTCGAGGGCGTCAGCGTGATCCAGTTCTCACTGTGGGCGCGGAACGAGCAAGTGGAAGGCGCGACCACCTGCAGGGCACCCGAACCGCCCTCCGCGGGGAAGGAGAGAGCGACCGGCGTGACCGAGAGGGCGCAGTCGTCGTCTCCCCCGCCGGAACCGCCGGAACCGCCGGAACCACCGGAACCACCGGAACCGCCGGAGCCGCCGGAGCCGCCGGAGCCACCAGAACCACCGGAACCGCCGGAGCCGCCGCTGCCGCCGGAACCGCCGCTACCGCCGATTCCACCCGAGCCGCCGGAACCACCCGAGCCGCCGGAGCCGCCGCCGCCACCGCCACCACCGCCGCCCGGGGCGCCCTGGGCAATGCGGAACTCGGCCTCACCGATGCGGATCTCGCCGTCGCGGTCGAAGCCGGACGTGAGGGGCGCAACGGTGTAGGTCACGACGCCACCGCCGGTGCCCGAGGCCCCGCCGGTGATGGTGATCCAGGACTCGGAGGACACGGCCTGGAACGAGCACGTGGGGCTCGTCGTGTTCACGGCGAACGCGCCGTTGCCACCGGCCGCGGGGAACGTCGCGCTCGCGGGCGTCAGCACGTACGAGCATGAACGGCCCGCCTGCGTGATGCGGAAGCGCTCGCCTCCGACCTCGATCCGCGACGAGCGCTGCGCGTCGTCGTTGCTCGGGGAAACCACGAACGAGATCGAGCCGCTGCCGGTGCCCGAGCTGGCCGAGGTGATCTGCACCCAGCCGTCGTCGGCGACCGCGTTCCAGGAGCAGGATGCTCCGCTCGCGATGAGCTGGAAGGCGCCGCTCCCTCCCAACGCCGGAAGGCTGGCGGCCGAGGGCGACAGTGTGAAATCGCAGCCCCCGCCCTGTGCCCGCGCAGCGCCCGGGACGAGCGCTCCCGCGAGGAGGAGGGCCGGGATCGTGAGGTGACGGGTCAGGGACGAGAAGAGAAGCTGCGCCTTGACGGCAAGGGAGGATCGTCTCATGCGGCACAGTGTGGTCACCGACAGGACGAATTGCGAACGGGTGTTCGGCGGCCGTTCAGCTGATGACGCGGATCACACTCTCCAGATTTTCGTGCGGAGAGTCTGGGGGCACCGGCCCTGGTGCCCCCAGGTCATTGGAGATCTACTGAAGCCGGAAGGGAGCGATCTCTTCCTTCACGCGGGCCTCGTCGCCCACGATCACGATGGACTGCGTGCGCGAGGTGAAGTACTTCTTCCCGGCGGCGCGCACCTGGTCGGCCGTGACGGCGCTGATCTTCGTGACGAAGAGGCCGAGCTCCTCGGGGGGCAGGCCCTTGATCCAGTTGTTCACGAGCGAGCCGACGACGGCGCCCTGCACCTGGTTGTTGAGGAGGTAGAGGCCCGCGCGATACCGCTTGGCATCCGCCAGCTCGCGGTCGGTGGGGGAGGTCGTCGCCATGCGGTCGAGCTCGTAGAACATCTCGAGGAGCGCCGCGCCCGTGACGTCGTTGCGCACGTCGGCCCGCACACGCAGGTTGCCGCCCTTCTCGTACGTGGTGACGCTCGCGCCGGGCGAATAGGTGTAGCCCTTGCCCTCGCGGATGTTCTGCACGAGGCGGCTCGAGAAACCTCCGCCGAAGATCGTGTTCGCGAGGCTCGTGGCGTAGAAGTCGGGGTCGGTGGCCTTGGGGCTCTGGCGGCCCATCATGATGAGCGACTGCACCGAGCCGGGCCGGTTCACGACCACGAGCTGCGCGTTGCTGGCGGCGTTCGCCTCGGGCGTCGCGGCCGGGGCCTCACCGGTGGCCTTCCAGCCGGCGAACACCTTCTGGATGGTGGCGGAGACCGCGGCGGGATCCAGATCTCCCGCGACGACGAGGAGCGCGCGGTCCGGCCGGAAGCGGCGCGCGTGCTCCTTGCGAAGCCCGTCGGCCGTGACCCTGCCGACGGCTTCCTCCATGGGCGCGACCACGGCATACGGGTGGCTTCCGAAGAGCGCCTTGCCGAATGCGCGCTCCGCCAGGAATTCGGGCGTCGACTCGCGGGCCTTGAGACCCTCGATGCTGTTGGCTTTCGCGAGGGCGACCTCGGTGTCGGGGTACGCGGCGTTCCGGGCGACGTCGGCGAGGACGGTGAGGAGCGTGGTGGTGCCGTTCGCGAGGCCGTCCACGGTGAGCGTCGTGGCGTCGTCCGTCGCGTTCGCGCCGAGCTGGCCGCCCACGGCCTGAAGCTCCTCGGCGATCTTCTGCGCGGAGCGCGTTTTCGTGCCGGCGCGGAGGACCTCCGCGAGGATCTCGCTCGTGCCCTCGAGCCCCGCCGCGTCGGCCGCGCTGCCGCCGCGCACGGCGAGCGTCGCGGTGATCTTGGGGAGGCCCGGCCGTTTGAGGATCCACACCGTGAGGCCCTCGGGCGTCACGGACTTGGCGATGACGGGCGGCGGGAGCGTGCGCTCGGCGCCGAACGGCGGGAGGTCCTTAGGGAGGGGGACCTCGGCAGCGGGGGCACCATGTGGAAGGGCAAGGAGCAGGACGGGAACGATGCGGGCGAGCTTCATGGAGGGCTGTCTCACTTTCCACCCTCGGGGGCGCGGGCGCCCGGCTTGCGGTCGATGGTGACGCGGTTCTGGGGCGTCAGATAGGTCTTCGCGACGCGCGCGAGGTCGGCGCCGGTGACGGCCTCGATGCGGTCGGGCAGCGTGTTGACCGTCTCGGCATTGCCGAAGCGCTGGGCGATGGCCAGGAGGTTCGCGCGGTCGATGGGCATCTCGAGCACGGCGAAGTGGTTCGCGATCATCTTGGTCTTCGTGCGGGCCAGCTCGTCGGCCGGGACGCCGCCGGTCGCGATCTTCTGGATCTCGGCGTCGATCGCCGCGGTCACCGTCTTCGCGTTCGCCGTGGGCTTGTAGAGCGCGAAGAGCGTGAGGAGCGAGGGACCGTTGTTCTCCCAGGGGCTGCCGAGCGGCCAGTTGACGCCGCCTTCGGCGTTGAGGAGGAGCTCCTTGCCCTTCACGAGGGAGAGGAAGAGGCGCGACGCCTCGCCGCCCGCGAGGACGTCGGCGAGGACGGCGGCGGGCACGTAGTCGGGCGAGGTGGGCTCGGGCATCCGGTAGCCGATCGCGATCGCCGGCACCTGCGCGAGAGGGTCGGTCTGGTCGGCGGTCCTTTCCTTCGTGCCGAGCTTCTCGGACACGTCGGGACGCTTGGGGGCTTCGCGGGAGGGGACGGAGCCGAAGTACTTCTCGACCTTGGCGAAGGCCTCCTCGGGGGTGATGTCACCCACGATCGCGAGGACGGCGTTGCTGGGTGTGTAGTACGTGTTGAAGAACGCCTCGACGTCCTTCAGGTTCGCGGCGTCGAGATCCTCGAAAGAGCCGTAGCCGTCGTGGGAGTTCTCCCAGCGATCGAACGCGAGGGCGATGGTGTCGCTCCAGAAGAAGAGGCCGTAGGGCCGGTTCTTCACGTTGACGCGGATCTCCTCCTTCACCACGTCGCGCTGGTTGTCGAGGTTCTTCTGCGAGAAGTCGAGGCCCTTCATGCGGTCGGCCTCGAGCCAGAGCTGCGAGTCCAGCGCGGAGATGGGAGCCGAGACGATGTAGTTCGTGTAGTCGTTGCGGGTCGAGCCGTTGTTGACGCCGCCGCCCCCTTCGACGACCTTGTCGAAGACGCCCTTCGGAGCCCTCGGCGTGCCCTGGAACATCATGTGCTCGAACAGGTGGGCGAAGCCGGTACGGCCCTTGGGCTCGAGCCGGAACCCGACGCCCACGACGATGGAGAGCCCGAACGTCGGGGCCGAGTGGTCCTCGGACACGACGACCGTCAGGCCGTTCGCGAGCTTCTTCGTCGCGATGGGGACTTTCCAGCGGGGGTTCTTCTCCGGGGGCGCCGCGCTCAGGGGCGCCGCGGCGGTTGCGAGAAAGATCGCGCCGAGGACGGCGGCGATGGGTCGGGAAACGGTTTTCAAGGGACCTCCTCTGGGAAGACGTCTGGAATGGTCTCGGGGCAGGGATGCTACGTCCTGTGTTCGCGTGAGGTTTCGGGACCGCGGAGCACTCCTCTCCGAAGCGACCCTTCGTGAAGGCCCGGGCCGGATCGAGCGGACCCCGTGGAAGCGAACAAGTTGAGCGCCGGGAGCGCGGCGTCAAGCCGGCTGGGACGGAAGGCCGTTGCCTCGGGCCGGAGGCGTGCAAACAGATCATTCCCGGAGCGGCACACGGGCGCTACGCTTCGAGGTGCCATGACCAGCGCCGAGACGCTTCCCGCCTACGAACGCGACCCCTACCTGCGCGAGCTCTCGACCCGCGTGATCGACGTCGGAACCGAGAAGGGCCGGCCCTTCGCCGTTCTCGAGGACACGATCCTGTATCCCGAAGGCGGCGGCCAGCCGCCGGATTTCGGCCTCATCGGCGACGTGCGCGTCCTGGACGTCCGCAAGCAGGACGGCGCGGTGCGTCATTTCACGGAGCGCGCGGTGGGCGAAGGGCCCTGCGTCGTCACGCTGGACTGGGCCCGCCGCTTCGATCACATGCAGCAGCACACGGGACAGCACCTTCTCTCCGCCGTCGCCGACGCGCGGTTCGGCTGGGAGACGACGGCGTTCCACCTGGGCCCCGAGGTCTGCGACGTCGAGCTCGCGGTTAAGGAGCTCGGGGCCGAGGCCTGCGTCG
This sequence comes from Acidobacteriota bacterium, assembly GCA_016789625.1. Classification (GTDB taxonomy): domain Bacteria; phylum Acidobacteriota; class Thermoanaerobaculia; order UBA5066; family UBA5066; genus JAEUQS01. The sequence goes on from JAEUQS010000207.1 coordinate 4,734, forward strand.
CGCTCGAGGAAGCCGTCGCCGGGGAGATTCGCTCGGCGCGTGCCGTGCGGCCGCGCCGTGTGAGCCGTGAGGAGTACGCGGCCCTCGCGGTGCGGAGCCGGGGGCTTCCGGACGGCCACGAGGGGGACGTTCGGCTCATCGAGATCGACGGCGTGGATCTCAACACCTGCGGCGGAACGCATCTGGCCTCGACCGCCGAGCTGGAGGCCGTCGCGCTTCTCGGCACCGAGTCCCTCCGGGGAGGAACGCGGCTCTTCTTCGTCGTGGGCGGCCGCGTGAGGGCCCGGCTGCGCGACCGCGAGTCGCAGGCGGCGGGTTTGCGGAAGATCCTCCTCGCGCCGGACGCCGGGCTCGTGGCGGCGGCCGAAGCGCTCTCGGCCAAGGCTCTCCTCGAGGCGAAGAACGTCGAGCGGCTCACCGAGCAGCTCGCCGAGCTGGTGGCGCTCGAGCTGGCCGGAAAACCCGGCTCTCTCGTGGACTGGCACGGCGAGGGGCGCGACGCGTCGTTCCTCTCACGGGTCGCCCGGACTCTCTCCCTCACCGCCAAGGAGAAGGCCGCGTTCCTCACGGCCCGGAATCCCGCCGGGGTGCTGTTCCTCGTGGTCGCCGGGGACGGGATGCCGGCCGACGTACCCGCCATGGGCAGGGCGGCGGCGGAGGTGCTCGGAGGCCGCGGAGGCGGATCGGGTCGGCTGTTCCAGGGCAAGGCTCCCGGTCTCGACGGCCGCGAAGCCGCGCTGAAGCGCATCGAAGAGATCGTGTCCCAGATCACGGACTAGCCCGAAAAGGGTCAGCCTCGATACAGAGAGGCTCCCGTATTGACCCGGCCGGAGGCGCCGAATGGGTCAACGGCGGGACCGGTCCGCCACCGAAGGGATCAGAAACGCGGCCAAAACCCTGGCACGAAAGTTGGAAGAGGTGTTCAAAACGATCGCCTGACCAACTTCGTGAAAGGGGATTCCATGGCCCGACTCGGCAAGCTCACTCTGGCGTCCTTCCTCGGCAGCCTCCTTCTCCCGGCTTCTCTCTTCGCGCTCCCGCCCGCGCCGTCGATCGACGAACAGCTCGAGAAGGCCGGGATCCGCAAGGGCACGGCGCTCGAGCAGCTCGTGCGCGAAAACCAGTCCTTCGGCATGCTCCGCGCCGCCGAGAGGGATTCCAACAGCCGCGTCCCCGCGTGGCTCAAGGTCTGGTACCGCAAGCAGAACCCGCACCTGGAATACAACGCCGCCGATCCCACGGGCGGCTACCCCCACGTTCTGAAAGAGATCCTCGAGTGGATGGTGTCCCACCAGGATCTGCGTCCCGGCGTCAACGAGCCCGACGTCCCGCCGGGCTTCGTGAACTTCCCCGGCGGCGGCATTGGACGCGATCTCACCCCGGCCGACGAGGAGGCCCAGAGCCTCGTCCGCGACAGCCTCGCAACGGCCGGGACGAACGTGCGGGCCTCGGGCGCGCAGACCTCGCGCCGCAGCGAGTCGGACATCCGCGTCAACTACTGGAACACCAACAAGATCATCGCGGGCTCGAACAACATCGGCGGCTCGGGCTGGCAGGCTCAGTTCTACTCCACCGACGGCGGCACGACCTGGGGCCAGACGACGCTGCCCGCGACCTCCGGCGACAGCTTCAACAGCGATCCCACCGTGGACTGGACCTCCGACGGCACGGCCTGGGCGACGACCATGGGCATCACCTCGGGCAGCCAGGCGCGCATGAAGCTCTTTCGCTCGACCGACAGCGGCGCCTCGTGGACGTACCACAGCACGGCCTCGGGCACGCAGACGAACGTCGACAAGCAGATGATGTGGGTCGACCATTCCGCGACCTCGCCCTACAAGGACCGCATCTATCTCATCTGGCACAACGGCCTCCCGGCCTTCATGAACGTCTTCAACGGCACGAGCTGGGGCACGCCGATCCAGGTGAGCGGCTCGGAGACGACGGGCACGGGCATCGGCGCCGACGTGAAGACGAACTCCTTCGGTGACGTGTTCGGCGCCTGGCCCGACACCACCTCCCGCGGCATCTACCTCGTGAAGTCCACGAACGGGGGTGGAAGCTATTCGACTCCGGTGCGCATCCGCACCACGTTCGGCGGCTACGACATCGGCGTGCCCTCGTTCAACGGCCGCCGCGTCCTCATCTACGTCTCCCTCGGCGCCTACCGCACGGCTTCCAAGAACAACGTCTATGCCGTGTGGGCCGACTTCACCGGCGCCACGGGCTGCACCGCGAACGCGAACGAGCCCGGCTCGAACGTCTCCTCGACCTGCAAGACCCGCATCTGGTTCGCCCGCTCGACCGACGGCGGCGCGACGTTCGGCGCGGCCTCGATGCTCAACAACCAGGCGGGCCTCAACGATCAGTTCAACCCTTTCCTGGTCGTCGACGAGACGAACGGCACGGTCGCGGTGATGTACTACGACACCGTCGCCGACGCCGGCCGCAAGAAGACCCACGTCTATTACCAGTCGTCCGTCAACGACGGCGCGACGTGGTCGGCCGCGATGCAGGTCACGACGGCTCAGACCGACGAGACGGGCTCCGGTGCCGACACCGGCAACCAGTACGGCGACTACAACGGCCTCTCGGGCATCGCGGGCACGTTCTTCCCCAGCTGGACGGACCGCCGCAACGGCACGAACGAGGAGATCTGGACAGCGAAGATCACCGAGGGCGCGCCCCCGGTGACCTACACCGTGTCCGGCAACGCGGGCACGACGGGCGCCACGGTCTCGGCGGGCTCCTCCTCCGCCACGTCGGACGCCTCGAGCAACTACACGATCGCGAACCTCGTCGCGGGCACGTACACGGTCACGCCCTCCAAGGCGGGCTGCACCTTCTCGCCCACGAGCCAGAGCGTCACGGTGGGTCCGAACGCCACCGGACTGAACTTCAGCGCGAGCTGCTCGGCCACGACCTACAGCATCGCCGGCAACGCGGGCACCACGGGCGCGACCGTCACCGCGGGCTCGGCCTCGGCGACCTCCGACGCCTCCAGCAATTACACGCTCTCGGGTCTCGTCGCGGGCACGTACACGGTCACGCCCACGAAGTCGGGCTGCACCTTCACTCCGGCGAGCCAAAGCGTCACGGTGGGCCCGAACGCCACCGGCAAGAACTTCACGGCGTCCTGCACCTCGGGTGACACGCAGCTCACGAGCGGCGTCACGCTCTCCGGTCAGAGCGTCGCCCTCCAGCAGTGGAAGTACTACTACATCACCGTCCCCGCGGGCGCCACGAACCTCACGTTCACGACGACCGGCGCCACGACCGACCTCGACATCTACACGCAGGTGACGAACAAGCCCACGCTCTCCTCCTACATCTGCCGTCCCTACGGCGCCACGGGCAACGAGACCTGCTCGGCCACGAACCCCGCCGCGGGCACCTGGTGGCTCG
>JAEUQS010000236.1 GCA_016789625.1 Acidobacteriota bacterium
TGCTCGGCGTGCAGGGCCGGGGCTCGATCGACCTCGGAATCTTCGGCTCCACGGCCAATCAGCTCGTGAGGCATGCCCGGTGTCCCGTTCTGACGGTGAGGAAGGAAGCTCCGACCGGAACCTGATCGTCATGCCCCCGGACCGAGCAGCGTCTCCATCCTCGCCACCTCTTCGAGCTCGCGTCTCTCGAGCCGCGCGACGAAGGCCAGAAAGGCCCCGATGAAGACCGTGAGCCCGACGAGAAGGGAGACGATGAGGAGCACCCCTTCCTTCCAGGGCTCCCCCGCCGCGTTCTGAACCAGGGCGCGGGCCGTTGCGAAGGCCGAGAGGAGCACCATCTCCACGGCGAGGAACCTCCAGGCCATCTTCACTCCGTACAGTCGCCGTTCGATACGCAGACGGAGGAGCGCGACGTGCGCGGCGAGCGACTCGCTGGCGGCGCGGTACGTTCCACGCAGGTTCAGGAGCCCGAAAACCGTGACGCAGGCGGTGGCGCCCAGGAGTCCCCACAGCAGGCCCCGGCTCCAGGGGTTCGCCACCACCACGAGCGCTATGCCGAGGTACGAAAAGCTGACGACGAGGAGAAGGAACTCCGCGCCGATCGTCAGAGCGTAGTAGAGGCTGCGGCGCCTCACCGCGCGGAGAATGCGCTTGCGGCCCTCCGCGTCGGGTCCGATCTCCCCCTCCGTCCAGGCCGACTGCCAGGCCTCGAGCTCCTCGTCCGGCCGCGGCTCCTCGTGGGTCGTCATGCGGCTCCTCCTTCCCGAAGCGATCGCCTGAGCGCTCCCCGCGCACGCGACAGCCTCACGTTGACGTTGTTCTCGGTGAGCCCCAGAACCTCCCCGATCTCCCGCGGCGTGAGCCCTTCGAGAAGCAGCATCAGCACCTGCCGGAGCGGCATCGGAAGGAGAGGAACGGCCTCGCGAAGCCGCGCGGCGCGCTGCGAGGCCGAGGCCCGGTCCTCGGGCGACGGCTCGGGATCGGCCAGCTCGACGGCCTCGTCGAGACCGGCCCCGTCGCCGGCCCGGAGCGTTCTGTGGCGGAGCGCGTGGCTCACGCCCCGGTTGTGAGCGACGCGATACACGAAGGTGCGCTCGCTGCTCTCGCCGCGAAACCGGGGCAACGCCTCCCACAAGGCGAGCGCGATGTCCTGGAAGAGGTCCTCGGCGCGGGCCGGCTCGCGCTCGTAAGCCGAGGCGACGCGCCGCAGGGCCGGTCCGTAGAGAGCGAGCACCGCGTCGAAGCGCGCTTCGCGATCCCCGCCGGCGGCGCCGGAGGACGCCGCGCTCACTGCCGCCGCGGCGGCCCCCGTCTCCGTCACGAGGACGCGATCATCCTCTCGTTGCGCAGGAGACGCCCCGTCGCCGCGACGCAGGCGGCCGCGGCGAGGAGCGTGAAGAGCGAAAGGCCGAGAAACGCCTCGACGCCCGCGCGCTCGCCGCGGAGAAGCCCTCCCACGAGGAGCTGGTGGCCCCACACCGGCACGAGGTGCTGGCGGAACGTGGGAACGAGCGACGAAAAGGACTGCACGAAGCCCGCCATCATCGGGAGGAACAGCAGCATCGACAGCGTCGTCTGGGCCTCCTTGAAGCTCCGGGCCTGCGCCGCGACCAGCATCTGGATCGCGGTTGCGAAGCACGCGAGCGGAGCGAGCACCGCGAAGAGGTCCATCGCCTCGCGGGCCGGGAGCCCGACGCCCAGATCCAGCGCCAGGAGGCGCGGTCTCGAAAGGAGGAACGCGGAGACGGCGAGCGTCAGCGCCACGCTCACAATCGCGAGAAGCGTCGCGACGACCCATTTGCCCGCGGCCAGGACCCAGCCCGGCACCGGATGCACGAGGAGGTGCTCGAGAGACGCCCGCTCGCGCTCGCCCGCGGTCGCGTCGATCGCGACGTTCATGCCGCCGATGAATGCGGCCAGCAGCAGGAAGAGCGGCAGGGTGGCGTTCGCGGTCGCGGCGCGGGAGGCCGCGGTGGAGACGTCCCGCTCCTCGACGCGGAAGACGTCCACGGACGACGGCGCGACTCCCCTCAGCACGAGCCGGGCGTCCGAGATGCCCCTCTCGTACGACGCGATGGCTGCCCGAACGCGCGAGGCCCTTCGCGCGCCCGAGCTCCGCGCCGCGTCGTACACCAGGGTGAGGGCGACGGGCCGGAGCCCCTCGAACCTCACCTCGGCGTCGCGTTCGAGGACGAGCGCCACGTCGACGTCGCGGCGCCGCACGGCCGTCGCGGCCGTCTCGACATCCTCTCCCGCGAGCGTCTCGACAGTCACGTTCGGAAGGCCCGACAGCTCGCTCACGAGCGTGGGGATCCGGGAGGGATCCTTGAGCGGTCCTACCGGACCGCCGGGGGCCCTGCCGGGCTGGAGGATTCCCAGACGCAGCGCGGCGTCCGGGTCGGAGGCGCGGGCGATCGCGAACAGAGCGAACGCCATGACGGCCGGTCCCCAGAGCGCGTAGGCGAGCGCGGCCACGAGAGAGCGCCGGTCCCGCCGCGCGTCCCGCAGCTCCTTGCGAATCACGGCCTGAAGTGCGACACGGAGCGTCATTTGCCGAGTCCCTCCTCGGTTCCGAGGAGCGCGACGAACGCGTCCTCGAGATCCGTCTTTCCGGTGCGCTCGAGGAGATCCCGAGGACTCCCTTCCGCCACCACGCGTCCACGCGCGACCACGACGACCTGGTCGCAGAGCGTCGCCACCTCGGACATCACGTGGCTCGACATCACGACGCAGCGGCCCGCGCCGGCGAGCGCGCGCAGGGTCTTCCTCACCGCCCGTGCCCCGGGGACGTCGAGGCCGTTCGTGGGCTCGTCGAGCAGAAGGTTCACGGGCTCGTGGACGAGCGTTCTCGCCAGCGCGACGCGCCTCCGCTCACCGAGCGAAAAGCCCTGCGCCCGCCGGTCGGCCAGGGATTCGAGACCGGTCGCACGGAGCGCGGCGGAGACCCGGGCCTCGAGATCGGCGCCGCGCAGACCCTGGAGCCCCCCCGAGTACTCGAGGTGCTCTCTCGGGGTGAGCCGGCCGTAGAGTCCGGCCCCGTCGGGGAGCACCCCGAGCTTCGCCTGGGCGCCGCGAGGGTCCTTCGCCACGTCGATGCCGTCCACGGTGACGGAGCCGCCGCGCGGCGCGAGGAGCCCCGCGAGGATGCGGAGCGTCGTGGTCTTCCCCGAGCCGTTGGGTCCCAGAACGCCCGTCACCGCGCCGTCTCGCGCCGTGAAGGTCATCTCGTTCACGGCGACCGTGGCACCGAACGATTTCGAAAGGCCGTTCACCTCGATCACAGCCGGCCTCCTTCGGGCCCGAGCGCGACCGGGACGGCCGGAATCGATTTCACGCACGCAGCGTCGAGCCCCTCGCCGGTGCCGCGCTCGATGAACCCGGCGATGAGCCTCGGGACGCAGCCGAGGAACGAGGAGCCGTGGCCGGCCTCCGGCACGACGACGTGGGTTGCCGGCGAGAAGCTCCCTGCCATCTCGTCGCCGCGAATGGGCGGGGTCACGGGATCGCGACCGCCCGAGAGGATGAGAGCCGGCACCGGCACCACGACGTGCTCGTCGAATCCGCGAGGCGGCGCGCCTCGAGGCCAGACCTCACAAGCCTCGCGCCAGGCCTCGGCCATGGCCGTTCCCACGAAGGTCCCCGCGGTCTCGCGGGCGATCCGAGGCGGATCGAGGCGCGGAACGTCCTCGGTGCACAGCACCGAGAGCGTCATCCCGAGCGCCATGGTTTCGACGCTCCAGGCGGCTCCCTCGGAGAGGAGCGCCGCGAGGGGCCCGTAGTCGTCCCGCGCGGCGGCCGCGACGACGAGCGGAACGAGCGCCGCGTGCCGCGGGACGTAGAGGGCGGCCCGCAGTCCGGCCACGAAGCCCGTGCGGGTGAGAAGCGCCGGGCGTGGCACCCCGTTCCGCGGATCGCGCAGCGCGACGGAGATGGGTCCGTTCGAGAAGCGCGCGAGCACGGACGCGAGATCCCGGCGAAACGACGCGTGCTTGGCGGCACAGGCGGCATCCCGTTCGCACCTCGTCAAAAGGCCGTCGAGCGCGGTCTCGGCGTCCCGCGCCATGAACAGCGGAAGGGGCATGGCGAGCGGAGCGGCGCCGTCCAGGACGACGGAGCGGATCGCATCGGGATGCCGGCGCGCCCAGAGCTGGGCCACGCGGGTGCCGTAGGAGCCGCCCCACAGGTTGACCCTTCGACATCCCAGCGCCGACCTCACGTCCTCGAGGTCGGCGACGATCGCCTCGGTGTCGTAGGGCGCCGGGTCCGCGAGCAGGCGGTCGCGCTCGGCCGCGAGCCGGTCCGCGTTGCCCACACCGCCTCCGAGGAGGTCGCCGAGCTCGTCCGCTCCCGGCGAGAACGAGAGCGCTCCGGAGCCTCCGGTACCCCGCACGTCCACGAGGACGAGATCGCGCGACCTCCGGAGAGCACGGAAGGCTCGCGCGGCCGGTCCCGCGAGGAGTCGCGCGCCCTGTCCCGGGCCGCCCGCGAGCAGGAACACGGGGTCGTCGGCACGGGCGCGGGTCGTGGCGGGCAGGACCGCGACCGCGAGGCGGATTCGCGTGCCGGCGGGGCCGGTCCGCCGTTCGGGAACGTCCACGCTTCCGCAGAGGACCTCTTCCGCGAGCCCCTCGACGTGACAGGGCCGCAGGCCGGCGCGTCTCCCCTCGATCGCATCGGCGGTCGGGGCGAGACACAGCCAGAGAAGACACGCGAGGAGCCGCTTCATCGAGAACCTCCGGGGCGCCGTTCGACGGCGCGCTTCGGAGGAGGTAGTCCCGGGCGCACGGACTTTCTTACAGCCCTGCGCAGAGAGGTGCGAAAGAGAGGGCGAGATGCAGGAAGATCCGCGCATCCCGGCCGAGGAGCGAACGCGATGACGAATGAGGCCACCGGAGTCCCGCTCGGCGAAGCGCAGGGCCGTCACCCCGTGACGGCCGCGGAATGGAGCGCGATCGAGCGGGACCCCGAGTTCCGCGCGCTCGTCGCGGCCAAGCGGCGCTTCATCCTGCCCGCGACGGTGTTCTTCATCGTCTACTACTTCGCCCTGCCGGTGCTGGTGGGCTACTTTCCCGGGCTCATGAGCGTTCGCGTCGTGGGCAAGCTCAACCTCGCCTATCTCTTCGCGCTCTCCCAGTTCTTCATGGCCTGGACGGTGATGTACCTCTACATCGTGAAGGCCCGCGACTTCGATGCCCGGGCCGCGAGGATCGTGGAGAAGGTCCAACGGGGAGGGATTTCGTGAACACCTCCCTCGCGATGTTCCTGTTCTTCATCGCCGTGACGCTCGGCATCACGTTCTGGGCCTCGTTCCGCACCAAATCCACGGCCGAGTTCTACGCGGCCGGCCGCTCCATCACGGGCTTCCAGAACGGCTGGGCCGTCGCCGGCGATTACATGTCGGCCGCGTCGTTCCTGGGCATCGCCGGCCTCATCGCGTTCTACGGCTACGACGGCTTCCTGTACTCCGTGGGCTGGCTCGTCGCCTACCTCACCGTGCTCCTCGTGGTCGCCGAGCCGCTCCGCAACACCGGGCGCTACACGATGGCCGACGTCCTCGCGTTCCGCCTGAAGAACAAGAAGGTCCGCTCGGTCGCCGCGCTCTCCACGCTCACCGTGAGCCTCTTCTACATGATCGCGCAGATGGTGGGCGCGGGCTCCCTCGTGAGCCTCCTCGTCCCGCAGGTGTCCTTCGACGCCGCGATCGTGCTCGTGGGCGTGCTCATGCTCGTCTACGTGATCTTCGGCGGCATGCTGGCCACAACCTGGGTGCAGATCGTCAAGGCCGTCCTCCTCATCACGGGAACGGTCCTCCTGTCGATCCTCGTGATGGCGAAGTTCGACTTCTCGATCCTCGCGTTCTTCGAGGAGATCTCGAAAGTCACCGGAACCGTGAAGGACGCCGCCGGGAACGTCGTCGCCACGAAAGACTTCACCCAGCCCGGTCTCCGCTACCACGGAACCTGGGGCGCGCTGGACCTGATCTCCCTCGGCATCGCGCTCATCTTCGGAACCGCCGGTCTCCCCCACATCCTCGTGCGCTTCTACACGGTGCCCTCGGCCCAGCAGGCGCGAAAGTCGGTGGTGTGGGCCATGATCCTGATCGGCTCCTTCTACATCATGACGACGTTCCTGGGCTTCGGCGCCGCGGTGCTCGTGGGCAACCAGCAGATCGGCGTCCACGTGCGAGACCTCGCGGCCGATTGCTCCGCTCTGGCTCCCGAGGAGCTCGCGAAATCCCAGGGCTGCAAGGCCACGCAGACGATCGCGAAGCTCGCCGCGAGCGAGAAGGAAGCCGACCGCAGGAAGGCCGAGGCGCTGCGCGCGCAGCTTTCCAAGCACGGCTACGTCGTGCCCGCTCCCAACACCAACCTCGCGGCGCCCCTCCTCGCCGAGGCCGTGGGAGGCGGCATCTTCCTGTCGTTCGTCTCGGCCATTGCGTTCGCGACGATCCTGGCCGTCGTGGCCGGCCTCACCATCGCTTCGTCCGCCGCGTTCGCGCACGACGTGTGGCTCAACGTCGTGAAGGGCGGCGTGGAAGACGAACGCGAGCAGGTCAAGGTGGCCCGCATCACGGCGGCCGTCATCGGCGCGCTGTCGATCGCTCTCGCCATCAGCCTCAAGTCGCTCAACGTGGCTTTCCTCGTGGGTCTGGCGTTCGCCGTGGCCGCGGCCGCCAACGTGCCGTCGATTCTGCTCACGCTCTACTGGAGGCGCTTCAACACCACGGGCATGATCACGGGAATGCTCACGGGGCTCGTCTCGTCGCTCGTCCTCATCGCGCTCTCGCCCGCGGTGATGGGCGTCGACGCGCCCGGCGCCGCGGTGCGGCACGTGATCCAGGCCAAGGCCCTCTTCCCGCTCGAGAACCCCGGGATCATCTCGGTTCCGCTGGGGTTCCTGGGCGCGTTCCTGGGTACCATCCTGTCGAAGGACCGGTCCGCCGAGGCCGGCTACTCCGAGCTCAACGTGCGTTCCAACACCGGCCTCGGGGCCGAGGTTTAGCAGGGTGATGCCTCACCCTGCCGAGGAGATGCGATGACCGAAACCGCACCCGAAGCCGCCCTCTCTTCGTTGCTGCTCGAGGAGCGGCGCTTCCCGCCTCCCGAAGCGTTCCGGCGCGAGGCGCACGCCAAGGACCCGGGCATCTACGCGGCCGCGGCCGCTGATCCGGAGGCCTTCTGGTCGTCCTTCGCGAGCGAGCTGGACTGGATGGTCCCGTTCCAGAGGGTGCTGGAATGGAATCCGCCCGACGCGCGCTGGTTCACGGGCGGCAAGCTCAACGTCTCGGCGAACTGTCTCGACCGGCATCTCACGGGGCCGCGCCGCAACAAGGCCGCGATCATCTGGGAGGGCGAGCCCGGCGACGTCCTCACCCTCACCTACAAACAGCTCCACCGCCAGGTCTGCAAGTTCGCGAACGTGCTCAAGAAGCTCGGCGTGGGCAAGGGCGACCGCGTGTGCATCTACCTGCCCATGATTCCCGAAGCCGCCATCGCGATGCTGGCCTGCACGCGCATCGGCGCCATCCACTCGGTGGTCTTCGGCGGCTTCTCGGCCGACTCGCTCAAGGAGCGCGTCAACGACGCCGCGGCCCGGCTCGTGATCACGGCCGACGGCGGCTGGCGGCGCGGGCAGATCGTCCAGCTCAAGAAGACGACGGACGAAGCGCTCGAGGAGTGCCCCACCGTGGAGCACGTCGTCCTCGTGAAGCGCGGCGATTTCCCCTGCCACGTGAAGGAAGGCCGCGACCACTGGTACCACCGCCTCATGGAAGACGCCTCGCCGGTCTGTCCCGCGGTTCCCATGGACTCCGAGGACCCCCTCTTCATCCTGTACACCTCGGGCACCACGGGGAAGCCCAAGGGCATCGTGCACTCCACGGGCGGCTACCTCACGGGCGTCTACGCCACCACGAAGCTCGTGTTCGACATGAAGGACGAGGACCTCTTCTGGTGCACGGCCGACATCGGCTGGGTCACGGGCCACAGCTACGTGGTCTACGGCCCGCT
>JAEUQS010000268.1 GCA_016789625.1 Acidobacteriota bacterium
GGCCAGGAGCCGCTCGTCGTGGTGCTGCCGCCGGGCGGCGATCTCCTCCACCGGCAGAAGACCGGTGCGTTCGCGTACGCGCCGCTCCTCGCGGGCGACCCCGCGATCGTCGACCTCGGCGAGCGGCTCACGGCGCGCCTCGCGGGCCGCGATCCCTGTTTGCTCTTCGTGAGCTGCTCATCTCACTACTCTGTCGAGGGCAACGCCTGGATCGCCGAAGCCGTCTCCTCTCTGCTGGTGGCGAAGCGTGAGGACTGAAGCGCGGACGGCGCTCCTCGCCGGGGCGGCGCTCACGGGCTTCGCCGCCAACTCGCTCCTTTGCCGGCTCGCGCTCGGTCCCCGCCTCGTCGACGCCGCGACGTTCACGGCCGTGCGGCTCCTCTCGGGTGCCGTCGTCCTCGCGCTTCTCGTGCTCGGGCGGAGCGGTGCCTCCCGGCCGGCCGGAACGTGGCGCGCGGCGTTCGCGCTCTTCGCCTACGCCGCGGCGTTCTCGTTCGCGTACCTCGCGCTCCCGGCCGGAACGGGGGCGCTCATCCTCTTCGGCGTGGTGCAGGCCACGATGATCGGCTGGGGCCTCGTGGGCGGCGAGCGCCTGCGGCCCGTCGTGTGGCTGGGGCTGGGTCTCGCGGTCTCGGGCCTCGTCGCCTTGACGCTCCCCGGACTCTCCGCTCCGGATCCCGGCGGCGCGCTGTGCATGGCGGTCGCCGGGGTTGCTTGGGGCGTGTACTCCCTGCTCGGGCGCGGCACCAAGGATCCGCTCGCGGCGACGGCCGGGAACTTCCTGCGCGCCGTTCCGATGGCGCTGGCGCTCCTGGCCGGGGTCACCCTGTACGGCGCCGTTCCGCACGCGACGGTTCGCGGTCTCGTTCTGGCGGCGGCCTCGGGCGCGCTCGCTTCGGGCATCGGCTACAGCCTCTGGTACGCGGCCCTCCGCGACCTTCCGGCCTCGCGCGCCGCCATCGCCCAGCTCTCGGTGCCGGCTCTGGCCGCTGCCGGCGGCGTGCTGCTCCTCGCCGAGCCGCTCACGCCGAGGCTCGCGGTGGCGGGCGCCGCGATCCTCGCCGGGGTCGCGACGGCCGTCACGTCGAAGGCGGCGCCGCCTCGTTAGAATTCCGCGCTCTGTCGAGGAGGTTGCCGTGGCCAGGATCCTGAAGCACACGCTGTTCGTTCGCCCCGCGAAGATGGGTTCCTACTCGTCCGGCTGGGGAATCGACCTGAAGTTCGTGATCGCCGGGGCGATCCCCTCGGGCTCGCAGGTCGTCTGCGGGTTCAGGAAGCCCGACGGCTCCGAATGGATGACGATCACGATCGACGTCGACGAGCAGGGTGAAGACGACATGGTGGCCTGCCGCGGCACCGCGCTCGACGACGACCTCCTCCTCTCGGAGACGGGCGACTTCACGTTCGACCTGCGCCTCGTGAGCGAGCTCGAGGGCGTGGACGACACGCTCCTCACCGGCACGCTCCCCGTGGTGTCCGTCGAAGGCGGCTCGAGGCCCGACTTCGCGCCGCGCGTGGACTGGCTGCTCGCGCTCGGGACCGTGGGCGTCGACGTGCGCGGCGACTCGGACGCGCCCAAGCTCGAGGCGCGGGCGTGGATGGGCGGCGACGTCGACACCTACCAGGTGGGCGCGTACCTCTTCTACGAGGGCAAGAAGATCCGCTCCTCCGAGGTCCGCGGCGAGGCCGAAGTGGAAGGCTGGGGCGATCAGATGACGACGGCCGCGGGCGGCCCGCTGGCGAAGTGCTTCTCGGTGACGTTCCCCACCGTGCGCGGCTGGATGAACGGCGGCTACGGCGACTCGGACTCCTGGCATCTCCTGTCCGCGAACCCCGGAACCTACGAGATCAAGCTCACCCGCGAGAAGAAGCTCGACCGCGTGCTCCGCTTCAGGATCGGCGCCGACGGGCGCATGGAGTGGACGGGCCCGGTGCTCCGCCGCGCCGACGGCGGTCTCGACATGCGCTGCCCGGTGGAGATCAAGGGCAAGTCCGACGGAGCCTTCGACGCCGCCTGGGCCGAGGCGAACGCGTTCTACGGAAACCCCGGCGAGGAGAGCGACCTCGATCTCGCCGTGATGTACGAGGCGTTCCCCGGCCTCGCGAGCGGCGAGGCCGAGGGCGAGGGCCTTTCCGAAGAGGTCACCGAGCTGCGCGACAGGGTCTCCTCCAAGGCCACCAACATCGTGAGCTGGTACGCGGACGACATGGAGAAGGGCGGCAGCGACTCGGGCTTCCTCACCAACTGCGACATGGTGGTGATGTACGTCGACGAGGCCGTGAAGCTCCTCGACGAGCTGGGTGCGAAGGCCGGGGACGTGACGGTCGAGGTCGGGGGCGAGGAGTCCTCGATCGACGACGTCCGCTCGCGCCTCCTGGATCTCGCCGAGAAGGCCAAAGGCTGGAAGGAAACGGCCGAGAACGCGGCCAACGACGTGCTCGCGCCCTACCGGGCGCTCCTCGCGAACGACAAGCTCCGCATCTTCGAGGAGCACCCGGCGAACGACTACCGCTACTACACGAGCCGCAAGAAGGTCATCGAGACGCCCGAGGAGCTGGCCGAGGCGAAGAGCTGGTACTTCGAGGGGACCGACAACCAGGGCTACGTGAACGAGCGCTGGACGGTGCGCGGGTGGACGTTCGATGACGACGGCGTCATCGTGAACGAGCACGACGAGAGCGGCTTCGGCACGAACGCGCCGGGCTCGGCCTTCCCCTGATCCGGGAACGCGTAAGGGCCCGCTGGGAAGGCGAGGGCGGCGCGCGCGAGGTGCTCCGCATGGGCGCGCCGCTCATGCTCAGCCACGCGTCGTACACGGCGCAGGTGTTCGTGGACCGGCTGCTCCTCACCTGGTACGGCACGGACGCGATGGCCGGGCAGGTGACGGGCGTCTTCTTCACGCTCTCGCTCGTGGGGGTCTTCATCTCGATCGGCGAGTACCTCACCACGTTCGTCGCGCAGTACCACGGCGCGGGGCAGCCGAGGAGCATCGGACTCGCGATGGGGCAGGGGGTCATCTTCGCCGTGCTCTCGGGCGTGCTCCTCGCGGCGCTCGCGCCGTTCGTGCGGCCGTTCTTCGAGGGAACGGGGCACTCCCCGGCGCTGGTGGAGGCGGAGGTCACCTACTCCCGCACGCTGCTCCTCGGCGCGTTCGTGTCGATCCTCCTGCCCACGCTCTCGTCGTTCTTCTCGGGCCTCGGGCGCGTGGGCGTCGTCCTCGGCGTGACCGTGCTCGTGAACGTCCTCAACATCGTGCTCGACTCGCTGCTCATCTTCGGGAACCTCGGCTTCCCCGAGTGGGGCGTGTTCGGCGCCGCGGTGGACAACGTCATCTCGCAGGGCATCGGCTGCGCCGTGCTGCTCGGAATCCTCCTGAAGAAGGAGAACCGCGAGCGCTACGGCTTCTCGAATTTCCTGCGCTTCGACGGTTCGCTGTTTCGCAAGCTGCTCCGCTACGGCACGCCCGCGGGGCTGCACTTCTCGGTGGAGCTCTTCGCGTTCTCCATCTTCATGATCCTCGTG
>JAEUQS010000314.1 GCA_016789625.1 Acidobacteriota bacterium
CACCCGCGCGATCGCCGACCAGGCCCGCACGATCCGCATCCCCGTCCACATGATCGAGACGATCAACAAGCTCACGCGCACGCAGCGCTCGCTCGTCCAGGAGCTCGGCCGCGAGCCGACGGCCGAGGAGATCGCCAAGCGTATGGACATGCCGGCGTCCAAGGTCCGCAAGATCATGAAGATCGCGCAGGAGCCCATCTCCCTCGAGACGCCGATCGGCGAAGAGGAAGACTCGCACCTCGGGGACTTCATCGAGGACCGCAGCGCGGTGTCGCCCATCGAGGCCGTCATCGTCGCGAACCTCCGCGACCAGACGCGCCGCACCCTCAAGACCCTCACCCCGCGCGAGGAGCAGGTGCTCCGCATGCGGTTCGGCGTCGGCGACGGCGCCGAGCACACGCTCGAGGAAGTGGGCAAGAGCTTCAACGTGACCCGCGAGCGGATCCGGCAGATCGAGTCGAAGGCGCTCCGGAAGCTCCGGCATCCCAGCCGCGCCAAGAAGCTCCGTCCCTTCGTGGACATGAGCTGAAGTACCTTGGGGGCACCAGGGCCGGTGCCCCCAAACCCCCACCGAGCCCATCGCTTTTTTGTCGGGGCGAGTCGAATTTTCCCGGCGTGCTATTCTCCCTCTTCGGCCGGACGGGTCCGTAGCTCAGCGGTTAGAGCCACCGGCTCATAACCGGCGGGTCCTCGGTTCAAATCCGAGCGGACCCACTCGCCACGAGTGGCCCCGCCCGGAATGGAGAGACGGCGAAAAGTTGCGACGACGAACCACTCATCCCCTTTGGTGCTCTTTGGCGCCGGAGGTCTAGGTTTTACGAGAAGGGGCGCTCCATGCGCCCCTTTTTCATTTTTGGAGAGACGGCGTGACCACGACGACGGAGACCGCGACCCACCCCCTGGAGATCCTCTTTCAGCTGCAGGACCTCCTCCTCATCGCCCGGAAGAAGAGCGAACAGAAAGACCGGATCCCCGAGCACCTCCAGCACGTGGATGCCGCGTTCCGGGAGATCTCGGCCCGCAGAGCCGAGCGGCAGGAGCGCCTCAAGGCGGCCGAAGCCCGCAAGAAGGCCCTCGAAGGCGAGATCGCCGATGTCGCCGAGAAAACCAAGAAGTACCAGGGACAGCTTCCCTCCGTGAAGACCAACCGCGAGTACGGCGCTCTCCTCAACGAGATCGACGGCGTGAAGCGCGAGGTCCGTGCCCGCGAGGACGAGATCCTCGCCCTCGAGGAGCAGATCGCGACCCTCAAGGCCGAGCAGGCCGAGGTCGACGCGACCTTCCCCGAAGAGGAAGCGCGGTTCGAGGAGCAGATGGCGGGCTGGCGCGAAGAGCAGGCCATCCTCGCGGTGGACGCCGAGCGCGCCGCCAAGCGCGCGGCCGAGCTGCGGGCCGGCGTGGACAAGAAGATGCTCGCGAACTTCGACCGCATCGCCAAGGCGCGCGGCGGCATCGCCGTCGTGAAGGTCATGATGATGGCCTCCCACACGGCCGCGTGCGCGGGCTGCAACCTGCGGCTCCGCCCCCAGCTCCTCTCCGACGTGCGCCTCTCGAAGGAGATGGTCCACTGCGAAGGCTGCCGCCGGATCCTCTACTGGGATCACCGGGCCGACCTCTGAGCGGGCGCGCCGGAACCCTCGTCGTGTATTTCGACGGGGCCTCCCGCGGGAACCCGGGTCCCGCCTCCTACGGGGTCTACTCGCCCGACGGCATCTCGCTCTGCGAGGCGATCGGCGTCACCACGAACAACGTGGCCGAGTGGCGCGGGTTCCTCGCGGCCCTCGACGCGGCCGTCGCGCACGGAGCCCAGGACGTCGAGGTGCGGGCCGACAGCCAGCTCGTCCTCAAGCAGTTCACGGGCGAGTACAAGATGAAGGCCCCGCATCTGGCGCAGTACCTCGCCGAGGCGCGGAAGAAGGCCAAGGGCATCGCCCGCGTCCGGGTCACGCACGTCCCGCGCGAGAAGAACAAGCACGCCGACGCCCTCGCCAACGCCGCGCTGGACGCGAAGGTCACGGCGGAGCCCGCGCCCCGGCCGGCCGCGCCCGCACGGGGACAGGGCTCTCTCTTCGACTGACGTGAGCGCTCCCGATCCGAATGGGATCCCCGGACGCGTCGCCGGGATCCGGGCCCGCATCGAGGCCGCGGCGCGACGGTCCGGACGCGATCCCGGCTCCGTGACGCTCCTCGCCGTCACGAAGACGAAGCCTCTCGAGGACGCCCTGGCGGCCTATGCCGCGGGAGTCCGGTCCTTCGGCGAGAACCGCGTCCAGGAGGCCGAAGGCAAGCTCCCCGGACTTCCCCCCGACGCCGTGAAGCACCTCATCGGACCTCTCCAGGGCAACAAGGTGAACCGGGCCGTGAAGCTCTTCGACTGCATCCAGACCGTCGACCGCGAGGAGCTCGCCCGAAAGCTCGCGCACGCGGCCGAAGCGGCGTCCCGAAGGCTGCCGGTCTTCGTCGAGGTGAACTCCGGCGGTGAGAGCACCAAGGCCGGGGTGCCGACCGCCGAGACGGCCGCTCTCGTCGAGGCCGTGCGGCGGCTCCCGGCGCTCGACCTCCGCGGCCTCATGACGATTCCTCCGCCGGGCGAAGGCCGTCCGCATTTCGCCGCCCTCCGGGAGCTGGCCGCGAAGCTCGGCCTCCCGGAGCTCTCGATGGGCATGAGCGACGATTTCGAGGAGGCGATCGAGGAGGGCGCGACGGTCGTCCGCATCGGGAGCGCCCTGTTTGGCGTCCGGTCCCTGGGCTAAGCTGCTCCGGTGAGAGGCAACGCCACCTTCCAGCGGATCGGGCCGCCCGGCTTCCACGCGATCCCCCTGCTCACCCGGGGCCTCCTCGTCGCCCTCGTCGCCGGGTACGTCGCCACGGCGTTCCTGAACGCCGTGCTGTGGCTCGTGGTCAGTCCGACCCTCGTGCTGGCCAAGGCCCAGCTCTGGCGGCTCCTCACCTATCCCTTCGGCATCGGCAGCATCCTGTCGCTCCTCTTCGTGCTCCTCATGACCTGGCAGTTCTCGACCGAGCTCGAGGTCGAGTGGGGCCGTTCGAGCTACGCGGCCTTCCTGCTCCTGGCCGTTCTCGTCCCGAGCGTTCTGGCCATCCCGGCGAGCCTGCTCCTCGGGCTCCTCGGCCCCATGAGCGAGCCGGTGTTCGTGGGCTCCTCGGGGCTCGTCACCACGGTCATCTGCGCATGGGCGTTCATGGCCCCGCGGCAGGAGATCTTCTTCTGGGGCGTCATCCCCATGAAGCGCCAGGTGTTCGCCTGGATCGCCGTGATCATCTCGGCGGTGCTTCCGTTCGAGTCCGCGGGCGGGCAGCTCCGCACGGCGTTCGTCGTGGCGCTCTGGGCGCTCGGCGGGGTGCCCGTGGCCTGGTACTGGGTGCGTGGCCGGCGCGCGCGACCGCTCCAGTTCCGCCTTCCGAACGCCCTCCGCAAGCTCCAGAGAAGGCGCCATCTGCGGGTCGTTCGGAGCGACGACAAGTACATCCACTGAACGTCGTTCGGGAGCCTTGCACAGGGTTCTGTGCATCGGTTGCTAGAATGCGTCTCCCATGCGTGCATCCATCACCCCCCTCGAGATCCGCAAGCGCACGTTCGCGAAGCGCTTCAGCGGCTACGACACCACCGAGGTCGCGCAGTTCCTGGACTCCCTCGCCGAGGACCTGGAAGAGGTCTTTCGTGACGTCGACGAGATGGAACGGCAAAACGCCCAGCTCAAGGAAGAGAACGCCCGCCATCGGGAAACCGAGGCCACGCTCAAGGAGACCCTCGTGCTCGCCCAGCGTTCGGCCGACGGCCTCCGGTCCTCGAGCGAGAAGGAAGCCGAGCGCGTCGTGCGGGATGCCGAGAAGCACGCCGAGAAGCTCGTGAAGCACGAGATGGAGCGCGTCGCGGAGATGGAGAAGAAGATCCGCGAGCTGCGCGTCGAGCGCCGGAACCTCCAGCTGAAGCTCCAGGGCACGCTCGACATGTACCAGCAGCTCCTCAACTTCGACAAGGAAGAGGACGACCTCGACGCCTCGATCTCCGTGCTCCGCGCCAAGCGCCACACCGAGGCCGTGAGCTGATCCTCTCGATCCGGCACCTCACGTCGCTGGCGACGCCGCGCGGGGCGCGCGCGCAGGCGGGCTCGTCGCAGGGCGAGGCCCTTCGCATCGAAGACGCCGCCCTGCGCGTCGAGGACGGGCTGCTCACGTTCGTCGGCGGCGACGCGGACTTCGCGGTCCTGTTCGGAGACGAGCCCGTTCCCGGCGAGACCGCCCTCGACGGCCGCGGCCTCACGGCGCTCCCGGGCTTCGTGGATCCCCACACACACCTCCCCTGGGCGGGCTTTCGCGAAGGCGAGTTCAACGAACGCCTCAAGGGAAGGACCTACGCCCAGATCGCCGCCGCGGGTGGCGGCATCGTGAAGACCGTCGCGGCGACGCGGGCCGCGTCGCGGGAGGAGCTCGCCGCGAACGTGCGCGCGCGCCTCGACGCGATGCTCCTTTCGGGAACCACGTTCTGCGAGGCGAAGACGGGCTACGGACTCGACCTCGATACGGAGACGAAGCAGCTGGCCGCGATCTTCGAGGGAGCCGATCGGCATCCCGTGGGCGTCGTCGCGACGGCGATGCCGGCTCACGAGTTCCCGCCCGAGAGGCGCGGCTCGAAGGAGCTGCGCGACCGCTACGTGAACGAGTGCATCCACGAGATGCTCCCGGCCCTTGCCGCGGGCGGCGCGCGTTACGCCGACGTGTTCTGCGAGGAGGGTGTCTTCGATCTCGACGAGTCGCGCCGGATCCTCGAGGCCGGAAAAAAGCTCGGTCTCACGCCCCGCGTTCACGCCGACGAGCTGACCCCGCTGGGGGGCGCTCAGCTCGCGGCCGAAGTGGGTGCGGCCTCCGCGGATCACCTTCTGTACGTGACGCCCGAGGGCATCGACGCTCTCGCGCGGGCCGGCGTCGTCGCGACGCTGCTGCCGGGAACCTCGTTCTTCCTGCGCATGAACCGCTACGCCCCCGCGCGCACGCTCATCGAGAACGGGGTCGCCGTGGCTCTCGGAACCGACTGCAACCCGGGCTCCTCCTATACGGAGTCGATGGTGGCCGTCGCGTTCTTCGCGTGCCTCGGCATGGGGATGACCGTCGAGGAGTCGCTCACGGCCATGACGCTCAACGCCGCCGCCTCGCTCGGGGAGGCGGAGCGGCGCGGCTCCCTCGAGGTGGGCAAGGTCGCCGACGTCGTGCTCATCGAGGGACCCTCGGTCGAGCACCTCGTCTACCACTTCGGCGTGAACCCCGTGACCCATGTCGTCGCCGGCGGACGCCTCGCGGTGTCCGGCCGCGTCCGCTGCTAGTCTCCGCAGGTCCCATTCGGTAAGGAGTTCACGCGTGACCCAGCTCGCCGCATCGACGCTTCGCGATTTCGTCTCTTCTCTTTCGTCCGAGGCGCCCGCGCCGGGCGGCGGCTCGGCCTCGGCCGCGGCGGGCGCGGCGGGCGCGGCGCTCCTCCACATGGTGGTGAAGCTCACGCTGGGCAAGGAGAAGTACAAGGACGCGTGGGGCGCTCTCGAGCCGCATCTCCGGCAGCTCGCGGAATCGCAGGCGCGCCTCCTCGAGCTGGTGGACGAGGACACCCAGGCCTACGACGGCATCGTCGCGGCGCGAAAGCTCCCCAAGGAGACGCCGGAGCAGAAGACGGTTCGTCAGGAAGCCATCGACGACGCCACGATCGTCGCGACCACCGTGCCCATGCAGTCGGCGTTCTACGCCGAGAAGGCGCTCGCCGCCGCCGCGGAGATCCTCGAGAAAGGAAACCCGAACGCCGCTTCCGACGCGTACGTGGGCAGCCTCCTCCTCGCCACGTCGATCGAGGGCGCTCTCGCGAACGTCCGCATCAACATGCCCGGCGTGCGCGACCTGGAGCTCGCCAAGGGCTTCCGCGAGGACGGCATCGATCTCGAGCGGAAGACCAAGAAGCACATGGCCGCCGTGCGCGACGTGGCCCGCGCCAAGACCGTCGCTCTCTGATGCGCACCCGCCGCGCGCTTCTCCTCGCGCTCGCTCTCGCGCCCACGCTCGGCCTGCAGGCCGAAGACAAGGCCGGCGACAAGGCAGCCCGGACCGTGATCGTCGTGCGGCACGCCGAGAAGGTCGACGAATCGAAGGATCCGCCTCTCAGCGCCGCGGGTCAGGCGCGGGCCGAAGCTCTCGCTACCGCGCTCGCGAACGCGCGCATCGACGCGGTCGTCACCACGCAGCTCCAGCGCACGAAGCTCACCGCGGCGCCCCTCGTGAAGAGCCGGAGCCTCACACCCATCGTCGTGGACGCCACGGCGGATGCAAAGGCCCACGCCAAGGCCGTGGCGGCCGCCGTGCTGGCGCGTCCCGCGGGGGAGGCGATCCTCGTGGTGGGGCACAGCAACACCGTGCCCGCCATCGTCGCGGCGCTCGGAGGCCCCGAAGGGCTCGCCATCTGCGACCACGAGTACACGAGCCTGTTCGTGCTCACGATTCCGGCGAGCGGCCCCGTCCGCGTCATCCGGGGCACGTTCGGCGCTCCCGACCCGCCGGGCACCGACGGGTGCAGACCGGCCGTGCCGGGCCCGAGCCAGGGGAGATGAAATCGCCGGGACTCATCGGCCTCGTCCTGGTGGTCTCGACGGCCGGGCTCCTCTCCCTGTTCGACGCGTCCCGCGACTCGGCCACGGCCGACGAGCCGATCCACGTCGTGGCGGGAATGGTCCAGGCGCAGACGGGCACCTGGATCGTGAACGTCGAGCACCCGCCCCTCGCCAAGCAGCTCTACGGCTGGGCCGCAGGCCTCGTGGGCGCGCGCGACACCCCCCCGCTGAGCTACGGGGATTTCTTTCGTTCGACCCGGAAGGCTCTCTTTCTCCAGCGCGGCGCCGTTCCGCGGGACCGAGTGCTGCTCGCATCGCGTATCGTCGCGATCGCTCTCTTTCTGGCCTTGATCGTTGCGGCGTATTTCGCGGCCTCGGCAGGCGCGTCCGGACTTCTCGCCGCTGCGCTCCTGGCGGGTCAGACCGCGGTGTTTCCGCACGGACACCTGGCCAACACGGACATCCCGATGGCCCTCTTCGTGATGCTCGCGGTACACCTCGCGCTGGTCTGCGGACGGACGATTCCCGAACCTTCAGGCAATCTCTGCGCCCGGCATGCGGCGCTGGCTGCCGTGCTCGCGCTGGCGCTCGCGACGAAGGCCTCGGCCATCATCCTGCTCGGCCTGATTCCTCTGCTCCTCGCGACGTTCGCTTTCACGGGCCCGGCGCCCCAGAGGTGGCGCCGCCTCGTGCTCGCGGCCGCCGTTCCAATCGTTGCCGTGGCGATGCTGGCCTTTCTCCTCTCGTTCTGGATGCGAAACGACCCCCTCCACACGCCGGCCCGGCTCTCGGCCATCTACCGTCTTTCGGCTTCTGACGGGGAGCTCCTTCGAGGCCTCGAAGGGTTCAGCCGCGGCCTCTCGCGGTATGCGATGACGGTTCTCGTCGTTCTGCGCCTCAGCGAGGCCGGGCGACTCACCTATTTTCTCGGCGAGGTTTCCCCGAGACCGTCGGCCGCGTTTCACCTCACCGCGATTCTCGTGAAATCGCCTCTGGTCTGGCTCCTCTCGGTGGGAGCCGGCGCGATCCTCGTCGTGCGCAACGGGTGGCGCTCTCGAGATGCGCGGATCCGGGACGGCGAAGCCATGACAGCCGCCGTCTTCCTCTTCTCGGGCCTGTTCCTGCTCGCGGCCTCTCTCCCCGGACCGCGGATCGGCGTCCGCCATGTGTTTCCCACCATCGCGCTGCTCACCGTGAGCGCCGCTGCCGTACTCGGGCCGACCGTGGTCACGAGAAGCCGGCACGCCCTGACGGCCTTGGTCCTCCTCGGGATCTCGCCCC
>JAEUQS010000768.1 GCA_016789625.1 Acidobacteriota bacterium
AAGCTCGGCGAGGAATGGACTTACGTGAACGCGACCTCGGCCCGGCTGCTCCCGGCCGTGCTCGGCTCGCTCGCGGGGACGGAGGCGCACTTCCAGTACGCGGGCTCGCAGGTCGTGGCGAAGCTCCTGTGCGAGGGCGACCCCGCTCTCCGCAACGCCGTCGTGCGCGCGTCGGAGCGCTTCATCTTCGATACCGAATGCCCGCGCGATCTCGTGTTCGAGCTGGGCATGGGCGACGGCGTCTGCTGCCGCCCGCTTCTGGATGCCGCAGAGCTCGGCTACCGGCGCGGCGACTTCGAGTACGCGTGCGCCGCGCTCCTCTCGATCAACTGGATCTTCCAGCGGAACTTCCCGCATCACCAGGCGATGGGCGACATCATCCTGTACCGCATGCTCTATCTCTCGGGTCCCGTGCTCGCGTTCGCGCTCCTTCTCGCGCAGCGGCAGGTCACCGGGACGGGCTTCTACTACCCGGCCGAGACGCTCCTCTCGTTCATCGATGACGCGGCCGTGGAACGGCCCACGCTCGTGCCCGAGCTGGACAAGAGCTTCTACTGCGGGCTCCCGAAGGACGAATCGGAATACCGCCGGCGGAAGGCGTTCTACGACGGCCTGAAGACGAACGAGGCGCGGAGGTCCGCGCTCACGCGCTGGCTGTGGCCGCCGGAGGAAGCGTCCCAGGATCTCTACCGCGAGATCGCGGCGTTCCTCGTTCCGCTGCTGAACGACGGGGCCCTGAAACCGCAAGCCGAGAAGGCGCTCCACGAGCTGGTGTCGACGCCCAAGGAAGTTCCCGAAGCCGTGCACGCGCTCGTGGCCGAGAAGCGGGACGCGCTCCCCGGGGAGATGCGTCGCGAGTACCTCTCGCGGGTGCCGAAGACGACGCATCTCGATCCGCGCGCGATTCCCTACTGGGAGAGCGAAAAGGAAGCCGGGCCGTCCCCCGAGATCAAGGCCGCGCAGGAAGCCTGGAAGACAGGTCTCGTCGCGGCCGACGATGTGAGGCGCGAGCACCGCGAGGCGTTCCGCGAGTTCATGGACGCGCACCGCGACGTGGAGGTCACGGTGTGGGACGGGGCGTCCGACGGACCCGACCCGGATCCGCCCGCGCCCGAGGAACCGGCCCCGGATCCGGCGGCCGAGCACGCCGCGGCGCTCGAAGCCATGGCCGCGAACCAGGCTCAGTTCGCAGCGTTCCTCGAGTCCATGGCGGGCGTGCTCAAGAAGCCGTAGGCGGGCACGACTCGTATACTGGTTTCGTGAGGGAACGGTCGAAATCCGCCTCGAGTCTCTTGGGCGTCGGCATCTATACGCTGGCAGAGGCTGCTCGTCTGAGCCGCGTCTCCGCCGGGCGCATCAAGCGTTGGGTGCGGGGCTACTCGTTTCGGGATGAACGAGGCAATGAACGGTCTTCCCCTCCCTTGTGGACGCCACAGCACGCATCCGACGACATCATTTCCTTCCGGGACCTGGTAGAGGTCCGGTTCGTCGATGCGTTCCTGCGGCACGGTGTGAGCTGGCCCGTTCTGCGCGCGTCCGGTGAGAAGGCCGCCGAGATTCTCGCCACGACCCATCCGTTCTCACACGAGGCCTTCAAGACGGACGGAAGGAAGATCTTCCTGGACGTGATCGGGCGATCGAGGGGCAGCCGGCAGATCGTCGATGCTTTCAGCGATCAACTCGCGTTCGTGGAGGTCCTCAAGCCGTTCCTTTTCGGCATCAAGTTCGACCGCCGGAGCGAACCAACCGAGTGGTGGCCGCTGGGTGAGAACCACAACGTGCTCATCAGCCCGGACCACTCTTTCGGCCAGCCCATCGTCGCTCGGGCAGGCATCCTCACGAGGGTGCTTGCGAATGGCTTCCAGGCGGAAGGTGACGCTCGCAAGGT
>JAEUQS010000511.1 GCA_016789625.1 Acidobacteriota bacterium
CATCTCGCGCGCGGCGGCCCCGGCGTCGCGCAGCGGCGTCCAGCCCGACTCCACGCTGTCGCTGCCTCCCGTTCCGAGGTCCTTGAACACCTTGCTCGGCGAGGCCTGGACGAGCTTCACGCGTTCGAGCGTCACGCCCAGCTCCTCGGCGATGAGCATGGGCAGCGCCGTGCGGGCGCCCTGCCCCATCTCCGAATGCCCCACCACGATGGTGATGACGTCGTCGCTGCCGATGGTGAGGAACGGTGACGGCGCGAGCGCAGTCGCCGTTTCCTCGGCCGTGAGAACGCGCAGCGGGTTCAGCGCGAGCGCGAGGCCCGAAAGGGACCCGGCGGCGAGAAACGTCCGGCGCGAGACGACGGCGCTCATGAGCCGGCCTTCGTCGCGGGAGTCGCGGCCGCTGTTTCGACGGCCCGCGCCACGGCCGCACGGATGCGCTGGTAGGTGCCGCAGCGGCACACGTGGTCGGCCAGCACGCGGTTCACGTCGGCCTCGGCCGGTCGCGGCTTCTCGCGGAGCAGCGCGGCCGTGGCCATGAGCATCCCGGGCTGACAGTACCCGCACTGAGAGACGTCTTCCTCGAGCCACGCCCGCTGGCACGGGTGCGACCCGTCGGGCGAGAGCCCCTCGATCGTGGTGACGCGCTTCTTTCCGACGTCCGACACCTGCACCTGACAGGACCGGTAGGCCTCCCCGTCCAGATGCACCGTGCACGCTCCACAGATGCCGTTGCCGCATCCGTATTTCGTGCCGCAAAGCCCCAGGGTGTCGCGCAGGATCCAAAGAAGCGGTGTGCGGGGATCCGCATCGACGCGTCTCGCCACGCCGTTGACCGTGAGCGTGAGGGACATACCACCTCCGAAAGAAGAGCTCTCTCCTCTAACGGGCGGCAGGGCTCGAGGGTTGCAACGGCTTCTTGTACACGCCCATGATCGTGTTCCGCGTGAGGGGATGCGCGTCGCCGTAGCGCGCGACGAAGGAGTACGCGAACTCGTTCCCGCCGTCCCGCCAGTTCGCGTGATCGTTCATGCCCCAGAGCGCCCGGCGCTCGAATCCCGCCGCCGCGAAGACCTCCTCGACCTCGTCCACGGTGAACTCGCGGTTGTGCCGGTCCACGCTGCCGTAGAACTGCTCGCGCTTCCAGAAGATGTTCCGTCCGCGCAGGAGCGCGATCACGTTGGAGAGGTTGCAGACGTTCGGCGTCGAGAAGAGCACGACCCCTCCCGGCTTCAGCACGCGCCGCAGCTCCGAGAGAATCCACACCGGATCCCGCGTCGCGATGTGCTCGAGCACCTCTGTGAAAACGACGCCGTCGAACGTCGCCTCGTCGAACGGCAGCGGGCTCTTCTCCACGTCGTGGCTCACCGCGTCGAACGCGCGCGCCCAGGCCTCGGAGGGATAGGTGGAGAGCCAGCTCGCGCTGAGGTTGAGACCCTTGACGCTGTGGCCGAGCCGCACGAGACCGATCGCGCAGTGCCCCGGAGCGTTGCCCACGTCGAGCAGGCGCGCGCCCTTCGGGAGCACCGCCCGCGCGGCGGCGAACGTGTGCGCGTAGCGCTCCTCCGAAACCCTGAAGTACGTCGTGAACGGTCCCTCGCCCACCTCGCGCGCGACCTCGGCCACGAGGGCGCGGGCCTCTTCGAGCTCCTTCTCACCGAACGGAGGGTCCGCCACGAGCATCGACGGCACCGTCGACCATTCGAGCAGGCGCCTCACCGTGGGCTCCTCCCGTTCGATCTCGGCGAAGCGCCCGGCCAGATCCCCGGCCAGCGCGTCGAGGGCCGCGGCGCGGGCCGAGATCGCCTCCGCGTGCCCGGCGAGCTCCCGCGTGGCGGCCGTGTGAGCCTCCTCGAGGCGCGCCTCGCGTTCCTCGAGAGCTCCGGCCGTCTTCCGGAGACGCTCCTCGGCCACGAGGGCCTGCTCCCGCGCCTCCTCGGCGAGCCGCGCCACGCGCGCGTCGAGCGCGTTGAGCACCCGCACCACGGCCCCGTTCCACGAAACCTGACCGCGCGTGTACACAGAAAGGGCCCGCAGCAGGAGCCGCTTCAGGCCCCCGAGACGAGCGCCCTCGGGGAGCCCGCCGGGGTCGCAGAGCTGGTTGGCCCGGACGAGATCGGGCGACGGGGGCGGGAGGCTCATCCGCTACGAGCGGGGCGGCGCCGCGGGCAGGTTTCGGGGCGGCGCGTTCTTCACGTACGTCTCGAGCCAGGTGTCCATCTCCCACAGCGTGTGCAGCACCGACTCGCGGCCCCGGTACCCGTGCGACTCGTACGGCAGCATCACGAGCCGGGCGTTCTTCCCCAGGCCCTTCAGCGCCGCGAAGAAGCGTTCCGACTGGATGGGGAAGGTGCCGGCGTTGTTGTCGTCCTGTCCGTGGATCATGAGGAGCGGCTCGTCGATCTTCGCGGCCTGCGTGAACGGCGAGACCTTCATGTAGGTCTCGGGCGCCTCCCAGAACGTGCGCTCCTCCGACTGAAACCCGAAGGGCGTGAGCGTGCGGTTGTACGCGCCGCTCCGCGCGATGCCTGCACGAAAGAGGTTGGTGTGCGCGAGCGCGTTCGCGGTGGTGAAC
>JAEUQS010000562.1 GCA_016789625.1 Acidobacteriota bacterium
CGATCGCCCGCGCGAGCCGCCCGATGCCGGTGTCGATGCGCCCGGACGCGATCGCGCCGTAGCCGAAGGCGAGCGCTCCGCGGGGCGGTCCCAGAAAGTAGGGCCGAAGGGGCTGCACCCCGACGCCCGCCCCGAAAGCGGCACGAGCCAGCGCGAGATCGGACCGCCTCGCATCGGAGAGGAGCGCCGTGAGGTGGAGGCCCGCGGCCGACGGCACCACGGTGAGCGCGCCGGCCAGCCGCCGCTCGATCGCGTCGACGAGGATCTCGCGCCGCTCCCGGTAGACACGGAGGGTGCGGCGCAGGTGCCTCGCGAAGAGCCCCTCGTCGAGAAGCCTCGCGAGCGCCGCTTGCGCGTCCCGCGGGCCCGCGCCCTCCGCCACGGCCTTCGCGGCGACCAGCGATGCGCGGAGCGACGCGGGCGCGACGAGGAAGCCCAGGCGCAGCGCGGGCAGGAGCGTCTTGGAGAACGTGCCGACGTAGATCACCCGGCCGTGAGCGTCGAGGCTCTGCAGCGGCTCGAGCGGACGGCCGTCGAAGCGGAACTCGCTGTCGTAGTCGTCCTCGACGATGGCGGCTCCCGCGCGCGCGGCCCATTCGAGGAGCGCCCGGCGGCGCGCGAGCGACATCGCCGACCCGAGCGGGAACTGATGCGACGGCGTGACCGAGACGACGCGCACGCCCCTGGGGATCGCGTCGACGACGAGCCCCTCGCCGTCGACGGGCACGGGCACGATCCGCGCGCCCTGCGCCTCGAACGCCCGCCGCGACGGCGGATAGCCCGGATCCTCCACCGCGACGGGCGTCCCCGGCCCCACGAGCACCCGCGCCACGAGGTCGAACGCCTGCTGGGCTCCGCTCGACACGAGGACGTCCTCGGCGCCCGCCACGACTGACCGCGAGAGGCCGATGTGCCGTGCGATCGCCGCGCGCAGCTCCGGCAGCCCCTCCGGCGCGTCGCAGCTCGCGGCGCCCGCTCTCGCGCTCCGCCTCTGCGCGCCCGCGACGAGCCGCCGCCAGAGCGCGCCCGGAAAGAGCCCGGCGTCGGGCACGCCGATCTCGAAGCCGAAGGCGTTCGCCCCCTTGGGCATGGGGAAGGAGAGCTCGTCGCGCAGGGATCTCCAGAAGGCGCGGGGCTCCAACGCGGCCGCGTCGGGCGCACGGCGCGCCCGGGAAGCGGGCTTTCCGGAGACGAACGTCCCGGCCCCCGCGCGCCCGGAGGCGAACCCTTCGGAGACGAGCCGCCGGTAGGCGCCCGAGACGGTGTTGCGCGAGACCCCGAGGCGGGCGGCGAGCGCCCGGGAGGGAGGCAGCGCGTCACCCGCGCGAAGGCGGCCGTCGAGGATCGCCTCGCGAACCTGCCGGTACACCTCGGCGGCGAGGTTCGCGCCCGGCTTCAGGGTGACGTGGAGCTCCACGGCACGAGAATCGATTGGATCTACAGATTTTGTCAATATTGGATCTTTCGAAGATCCAATCGGGGTCCATCTTCAGGGGCATGAACGACACGACTCACGCCCCCCTCCCAACCGGCCTTCTCGACGTCGCTTCCCTCCCGTGGCAACCCATCTTTCCGGGCTTCACGCTGAAAGCCCTTCGCGCGACCGGGGACGACGACGCCCGCGCCCTGCTCCTGAGGCTCGAGCCGGGCACGCTGATTCCGAGGCACCGGCATACCGGCGACGTGCACGCGTACAACCTCTCGGGCCAGCGGCTGCTCATCGAGACGAACACGCTCGTCGGGCCCGGCGGCTACGTGTACGAGCCCGCGGGCAACGTCGACAGCTGGATGGCCGTGGGCGACGAGCCCTGCATCGTCTTCGTCGTGGCGCAGGGTGCCGTGGAGTACCTGGACGAGGAGGGCCGCGTCCTCCGCCGCTCGACCACGGGCTCCACGGGCGACGCGTATCGGCGGTTCTGCGAAGCCACCCGATGACGCGTGGCACGCCGATTGCCATTCCGGGGGCATGAGAATCCCCTTCAAAGTCCTGCCGGCCCTCTTCGCAACGACTCTCCTGGGGGGAGCCGTTCCCGCCGACGCCCAGGGATTCGCCCTGGGCGTCGTCGGAGGCACCCAGGGGGCCGGCGTCCAGCTCACCCTCGGGCTCGTTCCGCGAGCCAACCTGAGGCTCGGAGCGCAGGGGCTCGACCTCTCGCGTGACCACACCGAACGCGACATCACCTACCGGGCCGACGCGGAGCTCCGGAACGCCTACCTCCTCTTCGACCTGCATCCGGGCGGCGGCGACTTCCGGCTCTCGGCGGGCGTCGCCGTGAACCGCAACCGCGTCGTGGGCCGGTCTCCGGTCTCCGGCACGGTGATCGTCAACGGCGTTCCCTACGACGTCGCCAGCGTGGGCACGCTCGAGGCCGAGCTCACGACGCGGAGAATCGCGCCGTACGCCGGCCTCGGATGGGGCAACGCCGTCGCGCCCGGCAGCCCCCTGCGTTTCGTGTTCGACCTCGGCGCGACGTACCACCAGGAGCCGCGCCTGAGCCTCGTGGCGACTCCGACGAATCCCGCGCTCGTGCCTCCGGGCTTCTACGCGAACCTCGAGGCCGAACGCGTGAAGGCCGAGGAGGATCTTTCCAGGTACCGGTTCTACCCCGTTGTAAATCTGGGACTGTCCTACCGGTTCTGACGCCTACTCCAGGTAGCCGCTCACGTCGAGGACGAACTCCGCGGGCGCCGCGCTCCGATTCCGCACCTTGACGCTCGCCGAGCCGTCTGTCGTGGTGGCGATCATGAGCATCGACGCGCGAACGAGCCCGGGACCGCCGAACGCGACGCCCGTGGTGTCCGGAGCGGGCAGGTCGCCCCGGCCTGCCGAAAGGACTCCCCCGGCGCCCGGGTAGAGCGCCGTGAGGTTGGCGGTGATCGCCTTCGCCGACGCGGGAACCCCGCAGCGGCCGGCCAGCGCGAACGTCCGCTCGCCGTTCGCGCCCAGCGCGGGACCTCCGAACGGGCCGGACGGATCCCGCGTGTCCACGAGCCGGCAGGGCGGGATGAAGTAGTAGCCGAGACCCGTCTGGGTCTGGGCCGGCACGTCGCCCCACGCGAGCCGCGCGACGGCGGCATGAGTCCTCACGAGGTACTCGCCCTGGTTCTTGCCCAGGGGCTCGGGATTGCCGTTGTTCCAGGAGACTCCGAGCACGCGCTCCGTGAGGCCCCGGCCCACTGCCAGGACGTCCGGCTCGTTCGCTGTCTGACCCGCGCGCACGAGGCTCGCGGTGAGCGTTCCCTTTCCCGTGTCGTAGAGGCACTCGTCGAGCCCGCAGTTCGGGTTCGGAATCGGCGGCACGACGCTGGTGAGGGTGCCGCCGATGCGCGCACCCGCGAACTTGAACCGCAGGGAGTTGGGCCACACCGTGCCGGCGGTGCCGTCGCCGAGGACGTTCGGTCCGTACACGGCCAAGGTTCGCGCGAGCGATTCGCGCACGGTTCTCACGCCGACCGCCGGGCTGCCGATCGACGCGTTCTGCGTGTCGACCTCGAAGCGGTAGAGCTCCTGTCCGTCGTAGAGCGCGTTCATCCAGAGCTGGTCCGTGTCGTACGTGCCCGCGGCGCCGATGAGGTCGCCGCCGTACGTCATGAAACCGAACGTGCGGCCGCCCGCAACCGCTTCGACGTGGTTCTGCGTCGTGGCGCGTGCGAGCAGCGAGCGCACGTCGTCGAGGTACGTCGCGTCGTCGCTCGCGAGACCCAGGAAGCGGAACACCGCCACCCACTGCATCGCGACCCGTCCGGTGAACTGCGCCCAGAAGTCGGCCGGGGGCTGCGTGGCGGAACAAGGCGGGCTCGGGCACACGTAGGCCCGCATCGTCGCCGCGCCGCGCCTCAGAGTCCTCACGATCGTCTCGTCACCGGTGAGCCAGTAGTGGAGCAGCAGGTTGTCGAAGTACGCGTGCGATCCGTTGAAGTTGTTGCGGTAGCCGCCGTAGCCGTTGGGCGCCTGCCCGCAATAGAACGTCGCGTCGCCCGGACCGCACTGGTAGATCTGCGTGTGGAGCATGCGGAGCGCCGCGGGGGTCGCGAGCTCCGGCAGCCAGGAAACGTCGCCGCTCCGCATCGCCCAGATCGTCGGAGTCGAGGCGGCGCTGTGGTAGTCGGTGAACGTCGCGCACCAGTACGGGTCATCCCAGTCGTCGGCCGGCGTCGGATCGTCTCCTCCGCAGTCGATCTCGTCGGAGTAGAGCGGGTTTCCCCATTGGCGCGGGAAGCTCCCGAACGTCATCACGCCCTCGAGGCCCTTCGCGCGGATCTCGTTCCGCGTTCTCTGGAGCACCGCGGGGACGACCTGGTCGTAGAGAGCGAGAGACGGAGGAAGCGCTCCGACCGGCACCTCGGGCACCGCCTCGGACGCCGAGAACCACTGGGCCGACGGCCAGGCACGGAGCGGAGCGTTGAGCCGCGCCCAGAGCTCGCGGTCGAGCGTGGCGCGCGAAGGGCTCGCG
>JAEUQS010000576.1 GCA_016789625.1 Acidobacteriota bacterium
GAGTGGGTCATGGCGATCGGGGACCCCCTCCAGTACGAGAAGACCGTCACCGTGGGCATCATCTCGGGCAAGGGTCGCTTCGCCGGCCTGCCCCGCGCGTCCGCGCTCAGCGAATCGCTCCTCCAGACCGATGCCGCCATCAACTTCGGCAACTCGGGCGGCCCGCTCGTGAACGTCGCCGGCGAGGTCATCGGTATCAACACGGCCATCTCGCGCATGGCGCAGAACATCGGCTTCGCGGTGCCCATCAACCTCGTGAAGGGGCTGCTGCCGGGGCTCAAGAAGGGCAAGGTCGTGCGCGGTTTCCTCGGCGTCACGATCCAGACCGTCGACCGGACGCTTTCGGAGGCCTTCGAGCTGAAGACCCCCGGCGGTGCGCTCGTGCAGGCGGTGGAAAAGGGCAAGCCCGGCGACAAGGCGGGACTCAAGCACGGCGACGTGATCATCAAGGTCGACGACGTGACCGTGAAGACCAACCACGACCTCATCGACTACGTCTCGAGCAAGGCGCCCGGTACGAAGGTCAACGTCACGTACATCCGCCGGGTCAAGGAGCGCAGCGAAGAGAAAACCGTCCCGGTCGTTCTCGAGGAGCGGCCTGACGAGCGCGATCCCAGCGCCCCCGAGGAGGCCGAGCCCACCGAGGCCAAGGAAAAGATCGGCATCGCCGTCACCGACGTCACGGCGCAGCTCCGCAGGACGTACAAGATTCCGGCCGACGTGAAGGGGGTCGCCATCACCAACGTGAAGGCGGTCTCGAGCGCGGCGGACGCGGGCCTTCAGGAGGGCGACGTCATCCTCGAGGTGAACGGAGCCGAGGTCGGGAGCGTGGCCGACTTCCAGGCCGAGATGAAGAAAGCGAAGGGGCGTTACGTTCGGTTCTACGTGTCGCGAGGCGCCCCGCGGGCGCAGACCTTCATCGCGGCCGTGAAGCTCGAGGAGTAGAACGCTGCAGAGCGTCTCGGGAACGGTCGCGTACGACATCGGCAGGGAAGCCGCCCCGGTCTCGGGAGAGATCCGGGGCGGCATCGTCGGGTTCGTGGTGCTGGCGCTGCTCCTCGCGATCGTGTGGCAGCGGGGCAAGGGCCCGCGCATCCTCATCCTGGCGATGCTGATCTCCTGGCTCGGCTTCTCGGCCTACCGCTACCGCGTCATCGGAGCGGGCCACCGCGAGGCCCAGAGCTGGCTCGCGGCCGGCACCGTGGAGGTCGCGGAAGGCAAGGTCGAGGACTTCAATCCCGCCCCGCTCGAGAAGGTCGGGCCCGAGACGTTCCGCATCGGAACCAAGGTCTTCCAGGTGACCGACGGCGACCTCCTCAATCCCGGCCTGCACCGCACGTCCCGGCGCGGCGGCCCGATCCGTTCGGGCGCGCGGCTGCGCGTCACCTACCGCGGGACGAGCATCCTGAAAGTCGAGAACCTGGAACCCTAGAGCTCAGCGGACGGCTAGCTCGGGCCGGACGAAGTCGTGCCGGTTCGCACGCGCGACGTTGCCGCCGCCGTCCCGCACGACGCGCTCGTAGTACGCGTCCCGCTCGAACGGCTCGCGTCCGGCGCCGCGGATCATCCGCT
The DNA here is from genome assembly GCA_016789625.1 of Acidobacteriota bacterium. GTDB lineage: Bacteria > Acidobacteriota > Thermoanaerobaculia > UBA5066 > UBA5066 > JAEUQS01. The sequence continues at coordinate 1,573 of JAEUQS010000576.1, forward strand.
CCATCTCGAGGCGGGAGAGACCGGCCTCGGTCTTCGCCCCGGCCGCGTGCGTGATGATCTCCTCCGTCACGGTGCCCACGAGGTCATCGGCTCCGAAGCGCAGGGCAACTGGCGCCAGCTTCTCGCCGATCTGGATCCAGTAGGCCTTGATGTGGTCGACGTTGTCGAGCATCAGGCGCGCGACGGCGATGACCCGGAGATCCGTGTAGGCGGTCGCGGGCGGGAGGTGCCGGAGCTGGGTCTCTTCGGGGTGGAAGGCCAGCGGGATGAACCCCAGGAAGCCGTGGGTCTCGTCCTGCAGCTCGCGGATCCGCACGAGGTGGTCGACCCGTTCCTCGAGCGTCTCGACGTGGCCGTAGAGCATCGTGACGTTGGTCTTCAGCCCGCGTTCGTGGCAAAGCCGCGAGATCTCGAGGAAGCGCTCGCCCGAGATCTTGTCGGTGCAGATGATGTCGCGCACGCGCCTGGCGAAGATTTCGGCGCCCCCGCCGGGGCAGGAGTCGAGCCCTGCGGACTTGAGATCATCGATGACGTGCTCGACGCTCTTCTTCGCGACGCGGGCGAACCAGTCGATCTCGACCATCGTCCACGCCTTGAGGTGGATTCCGGGAAACCGGTCCTTCAGCGCCGTGAGGAGATCGAGGTAGTACGAATAGGGGAGCGACGGATGCAGCCCTCCCACGATGTGGAGCTCGGTGATGCCATCGTGCCAGCCGGTCGCGGCCTCGCGCACGGCCTCCTTGATCGACATCGTGTACCCGCCGTCGACGCCGGGCTTCCGCGCCCAGGCGCAGAGGCCGCAGTCGACCCAGCAGAGGTTCGTGGGGTTCAGGTAGCGGTTGACGTTGTAGTAGGCGACGTTGCCGTGCCTGCGCTCCCGCACGTGGTTGGCAAGCGCTCCCACGCCCCGCACGTCGGGGCTCGCGAGGAGCGCGACGCCGTCTTCGAAGGAGAGGCGCTCCGCCGCGACCACCCGTTCGGCGATCGGCAGGAGGGGCGAGCCCTGGAAGCGGTCGAGCAGCAGGTCTTGGTTCAGACCTGTTCCGGGCGCGAGATGACCGACGGGACCTTCTGCTCGGCGAGAGCCTTCAGGTCCAGATGGTCGTAGTGGCCCTTGTAGCGCTCGTACGCTTCACGGCCCATGACGAGCGTGGGGAAGAACACGAAATCCGAGACGGTGCCCACCGCGAAGAGCTCGTCGCTCTCTTCGCCGGTGACCTGGCACGTCCCCTTCATCTTCAAGCGTTTCCAGACGGGTCCCGACATGCCTCGGATCTTACCAATGCCAGGAGCGAGAGCGCGGCGAGAGTCGCGAGGGCGGCGCCGGTGAGGTAGGCCGAGCGCGAGGAGACGCGCTCGAAGAGCCACCCGAAGGCGACGCTCGCGGGCAGCGCGCAGAACGCCGTGAGGCCGTGGAACAGCCCGAAAGCCCGGCCCCGGCTCTCCGGCGGAACGAGGCTCGCGACGAGAGCCTTCTCGGCTCCCTCCGAAAGCGCGGCGTGCACCGAATACAGCGCGAGGACGAGGACGAACACGGCGCGCTGGCCCACGTACGCGAAGGCCGCGTACGTCGCCGCGTACAGGCAGAACGCCAGGAGCAGCGTGCGGCGCCGTCCGATGCGGTCCGAGAGGCCGCCGCCCCAGTGTCCGAGGGCCGAGCGGATGGCGTTGCTGAATGCCCAGAGCAGCGGGAGCGCCGCGGCCGCGAAGCCCACCTCGCGGGCCCTGAGGAGGAGGAACGTGTCCGAGGACGCGGCGAGCGCGAAGAGGCCCATCGGCACGAGGGCCTTCCAGAACCCGGGCGGAAGGGGAGCCAGCTTTTGTCCGGCGGGGGTGGTCTTCTCCCGGGGCATCTCCTTCACGAAGCGCACGAGGACGAACACGCCGAGGAGCCCGGGGACGGCCGAGAGGAGGAACACCGTGCGCAGAGGAACCTCGAGGAAGCCCAGGAGCGCGGCCGCGAGGAGCGGCCCCAGCACCGCTCCCGCGTTGTCGAACGCACGA
>JAEUQS010000194.1 GCA_016789625.1 Acidobacteriota bacterium
GTTCTGGTGGAGACGGCCGGTGCGTCCTGCGACGTGCGCGTCCGCCTCTACACGCCCACGGGCGATCCGGTGGGCGAGAGGATCGTCTCCCTCGCTCCCCTCCAGTACCTGCAGATCACCGACGTCTTCGGTCTCGACGGCGTCGGCCTCGGCGAGGGGCCCTTCCAGAACTTCGAGGTCACGGCCCAGGTCGTGGCGGGCGAGGGCCGCCCCGTCGCGCTCGCGACCGTGAACGACAACATCTCGCGGAACCCCGAGATCTTTCTCCTGAAGGAAAGCGGAGCCCCGGTCTCGACCATCGGATTCTGAGGACGCGGATGCCCCTGAAGCCCCAGCTCGCGCGGTGCACGCTCGACGCCTGCATCTACCGGGAGATGTTCGACGCGGTGTCGGACATCCTCTACGTGCGGGACCTGAAGGGCGTCATCCTCGACATCAACGAGGCGGGAGCCCGCTTCTTCGGGCTCCCGAAGAGCGCGCTCGTGGGCAAGACGTTTCACAGGGAGCCGGCCGACGACCGCGCCATGAGCCTCATGGAGTCGAACCTCGCGCTCCTCGAGAGCGGGGGCGACCGATCCCTCGTGGAGCTCGTGGACGCCACCGGCCGGAAGCGCATCTTCGAAGCCTCCACGACGGCCCTCCGCGACCGGCTCACGGGACAGCTTTCGGGGGCCTTCGGCATCATGCGTGAGACGCTCGGGCCCTCGGCGGGAGAGTCCGTGCGCAGCGTGGAGGTGCACGAGGCAAACGCCACGACGCCCATTCCTCCGCAGGGCGACGTGCCCACGACCCGGACGCCCACCGTTCGCGGTCGCCATCCCGACCCGCTCGACGACGCGATCTCGGGCCCGATGGAATCCCAGATCTCCGACTGGCTGCCCCCCGAAGGCCGTTAGACGGTGGAGAGGCTGTTCCCCCGGTGGGGGGCTGGGGGATCGAGAAACCCCCAGGATCTCCCCCGGTGGGGGGCTGGGGGGATCGAGAAACCCCCAGGATCATTACGCCTCAATGCGCCGTAAGTAGGGCGCGGATCTCCTGCTCCAGCTCCTCGCGGGAGAACGCGCTCTTCTGGAGCACGGCCTCGACGGAACCCTGCAGCCTCCGGCGTTCCTCGACCCCCAGCTCCATCGCGGTGACGACGACGACGGGAATGCTGCGCCAGGCGGCCGTCTTGCGCATCTCGCTGACGAACTCGAAGCCGTCCATCTCGGGCATCATCAGATCGAGCAGCACGAGGTCCGGCCGGTTCTCGGCGAGCCTTTCGAGGCCCTCCCGCCCGTTGACCGCCTCGGCCACCGTGTAGCCCTCTTTCTCGAGCTGCCTCCGCATCATGCCGCGCACCTGCGGGTCGTCGTCGACCACGAGGAGGCTCCCAGGTCCGCCCCCCGTGCGGTACTTCCTGAGGATCGCGAGAAGGCGCGTCTTGTCCACGGGCTTGGTCACGTAGTCGGCGGCACCCAGCGCGAAGCCCAGGTTCTTGTCGTCCACGAGCGTCAGCATCACCACCGGGATGTGCGCCGTCTCGGCGTCGGCCTTGAGCCTTCCGAGAACGCTCCAGCCATCCATGCCGGGCATCATCACGTCGAGCGTGATCACCGAGGGCTTCAGCTCCTTCGCGAGGCGCAGCCCCTCGTCGCCCGTGCTCGCCATGACGACGTCGAAGCCGTCCTTGGAGACGATGCGCGCGACGAGATCCTGCACGGTCGCGTCGTCGTCGATGACGAGCACGGTGCCCGTCTTCGTGACCGCCGCCGTGGGAGCCGTTCGCGGGCCGGACAGCTTGCGCGCCATCGCCCCGGAGGCCGCCATCATCTTCGTCTCGGCCGCCTCGGCCGGGATGCGCACCGTGAACGTCGTGCCGTGCCCGTACTCGCTCTCGACCGTGATGTCTCCCCCCATGATCTGGCAGAACCGCCGGCTGATCACGAGCCCGAGGCCGGTGCCGCCGAACTTGCGGGTCGTCGTGGCGTCGGCCTGCGCGAACGCCTGGAACAGCCGCGAGATGTGCTCCTTGGTGAGGCCGATGCCGGTGTCCTTCACCGCGAACACCATCTCCTCGCGTCCCTCGACGGTCTCCCTCTTCACCGAGAGCCCGATGTGACCCTTGTTCGTGAACTTGGATGCGTTCGAGAGGAGGTTGAAGAGCACCTGCCGGAGGCGGGTGACGTCGGCCTTCATGCGGCCCACGCCCTCCCCCACCGAGACGTCGAGGACGTTGCCGTTCTTCTGCACGAGCGGCTCGATGGTGACGACCGTGTCCTCGATGAGCGCGCCGATGTCCACGACCTCGAGGTAGAGCTCCATCTTGCCCGCCTCGATCTTGGAGAGATCGAGGATGTCGTTGATGAGCGCGAGGAGGTGCTTCCCGGCCGACTGGATCTTGCGGAGATCGCTCGTGAGCGCGACCTCGCCGTTCTCCTGCGCCTCCTCGTAGAGCATCTCGCTGTAGCCGATGATCGCGTTGAGCGGGGTCCGCAGCTCGTGACTCATGTTGGCGAGGAACTGGCTCTTCGTGCGGTTCGCCTGCTCGGCGGCCTCCTTGGCCTCGCGCAGCTCCTCCTGCTGCCTCTTGAGATCGGTGATGTCCTTCGCGATGCAGACGATGCCGCGCACGTCCCCTTTGTCATCGCGCATCACGCTCGCCGAGAGGCTCACGGGCACGGTGCCGCCCCACTTGGTGTGGTACGAGAAGTCCGGCGCGCTGTACGACCGTTTCTCGCGGATCGTCGCGACCAGCCGTTCGGCGTCCTCGGGTGTCTGACCCGTGAGCACATGGCCCGGCCGGCCCACGAGATCGCCTTCCTCGTAGAAGAGCAGGTCCGTCGTCGCGCGGTTGACCGTCTTGATCATCCCCTTCGCGTCCAGGACGACGAGCGTGTCGAGCATCGACGCCAGGATGGAATCGACGTAGTGCTTGTCCACGAGCTCGGCGCGCTGGCTCGCGAGATCGGTCGTCATGTCGTTGAAGGCCTTCGCGAGCGCGCCGATCTCGTCGTTCGTCCGCGGCGTCACGCGGGCCTCGAAGTCTCCGCGGGCGACCCGCTGCGCGGCGCGCGAGATGTCGATGACGGGCCCCGTGATCTGCCGGCCGAGGAGCACCGTGAGCGGCACGATCACGAGAGCCAGAGCGAGCGCGATGCCGCCCATCCAGCCCCGCATCTTGCGGATCGGCGCGAACGCGACGGCCTCGTCCTGCGTGACGAGCACGGCCCAGCCCAGGCTCGCGAGCGCTCCCTCCGCCTGGAACGGCGAGAAGCCCGAAAGCACGGGCCGCCCGCGCAGACGCTCCTCCACGAACCCCTGCTGGCCCTTCACGGCCCTCGACGCGCTCTCGGCCCCTTCCGCCTCGACGTTGCGCTTGTAGCGCTCCGCGGGATCGGGGCCCGCGAGGACGAGGCCGTCCTTGCGGAGCACGTACACGCCCACGCTCTCGCCCTGGCTGCCCACCTGGGTGATGGCCGAGAGCTCGTCGGCCTTCCACTTTCCGAGGAGGACTCCGACGACGGAGCCCTCGAGCTGGATGGGAGCCGCGAACGTGACGACCCACCGGGAGTCCTGCTCGGAGTAGTGCGCGTCACCGAGCGAGAGCTGCCCTTCGAGAGCCCGCGCCAGCTCGCGATCCTGCGCCTTCTCGCCGATGAAGCGGGGGTCGCTCGCCGAGACGCACTCACCGGTGGTCTTCAGGACCTGGAGGCTCGCGAACGACGTGTACTTGCGGGAGATGCCGATGAGAAAGCTCGAGATCTTGCCGTCGAGATCGTCGGTGAGGACCTCCTGCATGAAGCCGAGGCTCGCCCAGGTCTCGAGGGCGTGCTGCGCGTCCTGCAAGCTGCGGGCGACCTTGTCGGAGCTGTCGGCCGCGCGACGGGTGAAGCTGGTTCCGAGATCCTTTCGAAAGGCGCTCTCGACGCTCCGGTCCGAGAGGAAGCCCGCCAGGAGGAGCGGCAGCAGGGCCAGCCCGAGGACGGCGAGGACCAGCCGGGTCCGAAGCGACATCCTCGGCGCGCCCTACTTCGACGCCAGCGGGTAACCGGCCTCCCCGGGGAGCTTCCCGTCGACCTTGACGACCTTCACCCCGCTCACGAGGGAAGCGTCCACGAACCCGATGGCGTTCGGCACCTTGCCGACGAACTGCGACACCGAGCCCGAGGAGCTGAGCGTCTTGGGAAACGACGCGATCTCTCCGCGGAACATCTTGGAGAGCCAGAACTTCTTCAGCTCCGCCTCCTGCATCTTGTAGACCTTGTTGAGCACGACCTCTTTCTCGGCCGTGCCCGTCTCCTGGAGCACGAGGAGGATCTTCTTGCCGTCCTCCCAGTTCTGCTTGTCCTGCTTCAGGATCTTCTCCAGCTCGCGGGACGAGATCGAGGTCGTGGGGTTGGCGGTGTTCACGATGATCGCGACGTCGAGCCCGATTGCGGCATTGGAGGCCGAAGCGAGCGGAACGAGGAGAGCAAAGAGGACGGCGGAGCGATTCGGGATCTTCATCACGCGTCTCTTCTCAGAAGGTGAAAGCGGTCTGCGCCAGCAGAGCCCGCTCGTTGTGGCCATCCCGGCGGCCGGCGGAAAGCTCGAGCTTGAGACCATTCCAGGTGAAGGGGTCCCAGCGCACTCCCAGGGTGTGGCGCTGCAGACGTCCCGGAGCCGTGAGATACGGATTCCCGCTCTCGACGTTCTGGTAGTCGAACCGGTAGTAAGGCTTCCATTCGGTCGCGATCTGGTACGCCGCCTGCGCGTAAGCGCCCTGTGCGTCGTAGGACGGCCTCGCCGCCGACTTCACCACATGGTTCATCTCGAAGTACTCGGCGAGGAGCTCGACGGGCCCGTTCAGATAGACGGCATGCACACCCCAGAGGCGCTCGCGGATCGAGTCCACGCGCGACGCCGTGTCCCCCGGCGGAATCGTGTCGAGCCAGAGATCCCCGCCGATCTTGAAGCCCGGGATCGCCGCGGGGGCGATGCTCGCGAGGACGTTGACGGCTTTGGCGTTGTTGAAATCGGAGACGTTCGTCGTGTCCGCGAGCGTCTTGCCGCGGCCGTTCCCAGCGCTCACCGTGTAATCGATGTCGACGGGGCCGAGGGCCTTGGTGCCGTAGAGCTCGATGCCGATGAGGTGAATGGGCAGGATGCCGTTGAAGAGGTAGATCTCGGGGCGGGCGGCGGTCGTCTGGAACCAGGCGCCGTGGTGGTACGTCTGGTTCCAGTAGCCGAGGGCCGCGTGCATCTTTCCGAGCCGGATGTTGGCGGTGTCGGACAGGTGGTACGTGATGTGGATCCGGTCGACGTCGTAGAACGGGTCGTTGTTCGTGCGGAACTTCGCGACGAGCTCGGCGAGCACCGAGACCCGCTCGGCGAGCTGAGACGTGAGGAAGAGGTCGATCTGGCCCAGGAAGAACGAGTTCCGGGTGTCGTCGTTCGTGGCCTTCTCTCTGAACAGCCGGAAGTTCACGTCGCCGAAGCCCTTGATGACGAGCCTCGGCGGAGCCGAGCCGCTCGGGGTCACCGCTTCGGCTTCGTCACCCTCGGGCGCGCCCTGCGCGGTGGCGAGGCTCGGGACCAGGAGAACGGCCGAAAAAACGATCAACGCGGCCCGCATTCGCATCCCCACTCGTTGCTCCTCCACCTGACGTGTCGTCATCGGGCGAATCGTTTCCGGACATTGTAGGCGCGCGGGAGCCCGCCCCTATCATCCGATTCGATGGCAAAGAAGCGCGCGGGCCGGGAGGTACGGCAGGCCCCCGAGCCGTCCGAGACCGATCTGTCGCGAACCTCTTACCGCATTCACTTGATTGCGGCCGCGGCTCTCCTCTTCTTCTTGGCCGCCCACCGAGCGGCCACCTTCGGCTCCGAGCCCGGCGGCCGGTTCGAGGATCCCGATGCCGCGTTCCATGCGCACCGGGTGGCCGCCGCCGTCTCGCAGGGCACGCTTCTGCCACCTTCACGCGATGCCTTCGAGGACTTCCCCGAAGGCAGCGTGACCGTCTGGCCGCCGCTCTACGACGCGGGTCTGGGACTCGTCGCCCGGGTCTTCGCGTCGACGCGCGAGGAGCCCAGGAAGGGCTTCTTCCCGATGGGCGCGGTGCCTCCGCTCCTGCTCGTGGGCGCGGCCCTGATGGCAGCCGCTCTCGCGCGACGGTTTTCGAGCCGCTTCGCCGGCGGCGCCATAGCCGCCTGGCTGGTCGCGACGACGCCCGCCCTCCTCCGCCGCGGAGCCTGGGGCGAGATCGACCACAACGCGGTCGAGGTCGCCGGCGCGCTCGCGCTCCTGTCGCTCGCCGTGGGGCTGATGGCGTGGAAGGCTCCCGCGGGGACGAGTGTCCGTCGCGAGCTCGTCGCCGCTCTCGCGTTCGCCTCCGCCACGCTCTTCGGCATGGGTCTCTTCGGTGGCCTCACCCTCGCGGCCGTCGTCGCCGCGGGAGCGGTTTCCGTCGCCACCGTCGTCGACGGGCGCTCCCGGGCAGGGACGTTCGCGTTCGCGCTCCTCCTGGCCGCGGCGGCTCTGCCGCTCTTCTACCGGCTGCGTCCTCCCCTCGCCGAAGGGGACCCGTGGCGCATCGGGCCCGTCTACGTGCTCGTCCTCGCCCTGTTCGCGGCGGGGCTCGGTGCGCTCGCGACCGGCAACGCCCTTCGCCTCGGGGCGCGCGGGCCGGATCTCCTCCTGGGTGGCCTCGCGCTCGCGGGCGGAGCCGCGCTCCTTCTCCTCTCGTCTCCAGCGAATCGGGAAGGGCTCGTCCGGGGCCTCGGGTTCCTGGGCTCGCGCGATCCGTGGCTCTCGACGATCGACGAGTTCCAGCCGGCGTGGGTCTCGCCCGAAACGCTCCGGGCCTCGCTCCCCGCGCTCGCGGCGGGACTCGCCTTCGCGGCGGTCGTCCTCTTCCGGAGGCGGCGGGACCTCCTGCCCGTGCTGCTGCCCTTCGCGGCGTTCTGCGCGCTCGCTCTGCTGCAGCGCCGATACGTTCCCGTCGCGACCGCGTTCGGAGCGGTGCTCGCGGGCGCCGCCTGGCCGCTTCTCCCCCGCGCCCTCGCCCGCACGGGCCTCGTCGTCGCGATCCTCGCGGTGCTCTCCCCGCTCGCGGAAATGGCGGCCGCCACGCTGCGGAACGAGGCCGCGCCCAACGTCTCCCCGAGCGAGGTCGCGGCCGACGCGCTCGCCGCGTTGACGCCCCATCCCGGGCTTCCGCCGTCCTGGGGCGTGCTCGCCCCCTGGGACTACGGACACCACCTCCTGGCGCGCGGAGGGCGCGCCGTGGCGCTGAACAACTTCGGCAGCTTTCATCCGGGCTTCGCCGGAAAAACGGCACTGTGGCTCGAGGAGTCTCCGGAGGCGGCGGTCTCACGCCTCTCCATGCTGAAGCTGCGCTACGTGCTCGCGGTTTATCCCCCCAACGTGCTGCCGGGCGCGGCGGTGTCGCTGGGTAAAGACCCCAGGACCTACCTCCCCGATGGGCTTTCGGCCACACGGCCCGCCCGCTACGAACCCACGGAGCTCGCGCGGAGGACGTTTCTCGTGAGGCTGCATCTCGAGGGCGGCGCTCCGCGCGAGGGCGACACGCCGGGAGACCTCGCGGCCCTTGCGCGCCTCCGCAGGGTGTGGGAGAGCGACTTCGGCGCCCCCGGCCCGGGCGGGCGCGAGGTCCCCTTCATGAGGCTCTTCGAGGTGCGCAGCGCCGCAGGCGCGGAGCCACGAGAACAGCTGCCTAGCGGGTCTCCGTGATCTTGCGGAGGCCCGGCGGCGCATCGGGATCCAGACCGCGCGCGAGCGCGAGATGGAGCGCGAGGAGCTGGCCCGGGAGAATCGCCACGAGCGGCGAGAGGAGTTCCGGAACCTCGGGCACCGGAATGCGGTCGTGGCCCGAAGGCCCGATCCGGAGAACTCCGGCGCCCTGGGCGGCGAGGCGCACGGCGAGAGACTCCAGCTCCACGGCCGCCCGCGCGCCCGGCGGAGAGAGGACGATTCCGAGAAGCCCTTTCCGGGCGAGCGCCACGGGACCGTGCAGAAAGTCCGCTGCGGAATAGGGCTCGGCGAGGAGAAGAGCGGTCTCCTTGAGCTTGAGCGCGAGCTCGAACGCGGTGGCGAAGTTGACGCCGCGCGCGACGACGACGGCGCCCTCGGTTGCCGCGAGACCGGCGGCCAGCTTCGCCACGCGCGGCTCGACGGCCAGCGCGAGCGCCATGGCCTCCGGGATCCTCTCGAGGCCCCGCACGAGGGAGCGCTTCCGCGCGAGGCCGGCGGCGAGGAGCACGACGGCGGCGAGCTCGGCGGTGTAGGTCTTCGTCGCCGCGACGCTCTTCTCCTCGCCGGCGCCGAGCGGCACCACCTCGGATGCGGCCGCCGCGAGCGGGCTCGATTCGTCGTTCACGACAGCGATCGTCGCGGCACCCGCCCGGCGCGCGGCAGCGAGCGTCTCGACGACGTCGGGCGAGCGGCCCGATTGGGAGATGCCGATGACGAGGGCCCTGCCGAGCCGGAGGCGCGCGCCATAGAGCGTCGTGATCGAAGGGGCCGCGAGCGCCACGGGAAGCCCTGCGGCGATGCCGAACGCGTACTGCGCGAAGCGGGCCGCGTTGTCCGACGTGCCGCGCGCCACGATGAGCACGAACTCGCGGTCGGCGAGGGCATGCGTGAGGCGGAAGACCCGCGTGGCCTCCCGCTCGACCAGCCTCGCGACGACGTCGGGCTGCTCGTGGATCTCGAGAGCGAGCCGCGTCTTCGCCGGCTTCACGCCGACTTCTCCACGACGATGCGCCGGAACAGGCCGCCCCGATCCGAGACGACGCGCGCGTTCGCCGGGAGGAGGTCCTCGAATCGGGTGAGGAAACCCGTGACGAACGGACGGAGCAGCGCGTCCGCGGCACGCCGCGCCAGCGAGGGAGCGCCCTTCAGGAACTTGTCGAAGACCGAGAGGCGCGCGCGCGGCCGGCAGACGCGAAGGGCCTCGACGAACGCGAGCCGGCCATCGGGCACGATGGCGAGCACGAGATGGAGCAGTCCGGCGTCGAACGCGGCGTCCCGAAACGGGAGTCTCTGCGCGTCCCCGACGACGAGGAGCCCCGCACGAAGGCGGGGCCTCGCCGCGGCGAGCATCGCGGGGGAGAGGTCGACCGCGACGGCGACGACGCCCTCCGGCAGGTGCGGAAGATCCAGACCCGTTCCGGCGCCGGACACGAGCACGAGACGACCGGGCGAGAGCTCGAGGCTCGCGATCGCGCGCGAGCGCTGCTTCTCGAAGACGCGCTTCACGAATACGTCGTAGAACGGCGCGAGCCTCTGGTACGAGCTCGAGAGCGAGGCGTTCGAGACGCTCATTTCTCGCTCACGAGCAGCTTCAGCACCGACGGCGAGATGCGTCCGTCGGGGCGCGGCGCGCCCTCGGCGCCGGCCACGCGGAACTCCTCGCGGGCGCGGGCGACGTTTTCGATCGAGGGCTTTTCGGCCAGGAGCTCCTCGCTCACGATGGCGTAGGCGAGGAAGGCCCGGGCGACCGGGCTCGTTCCCTTCACCGGCTCCAGGTGGCGGACCGCCTCACGGTAGTCGCCCTTGAAGAACGACCGCACGCCCTCGAGCACGGCCGCGCGTTCCTCCGAGGGGAGGGTCGGGAGGG
>JAEUQS010000664.1 GCA_016789625.1 Acidobacteriota bacterium
AGCTCGCGTTCCAGGAGCGCGGCTTCCACACGCGTCTCGAGCCGCGCTCCGTCGTGACCCACCTCCGCGGCGCGTCGGGCGGCGGATCGTTCGCGCTCTGGCACCGCAACCGGGAGCTCTTCTTCGATCGGTGGGCGGCGCTCTGTGCCCGGCGGCCCCCCGACGCCGGCGATCCGCCCGACGCGCTGCTGGCCGCCGCCTCTCGCGACGCGCCGGCGTGCGCACGCTTCGCCGTCTTCGCCCGGGAACCCGCCAGCGCGGAGCCCCTCCTCGCCCGGCTCCTCGCGCTCTGGCCCGGCGCCCGGGTCACGCTCTTCGCGGAGAATCCGGCAGAGGGCCTGGAGCCGCTCGCCGCGCGTGGCATCGAGTGCTTCGAGGGCACGGAGGTCCTCGTCGCGCGAGCCCTTCACTACGACGCGTGCTTCGTCACGTTTCCGAACGATGCCGTGAGCGCCGTCCTCGCATCGACGCAGCCCCAGGCGATCGTGGTTTCGGGTGATTCCTCCGGGAGCGGCGAGGCGCTCGGGAACCTCCTCGCGTCCCACGGGCTGCCACCCGCCGCGGCGCCGAAGGACGCCGCGCTCACGACTGCCGCGGCGCCGTAGGACGCCGCGCTCAAGACTGTCGCTGCGTATCATCCCGGGCTGTGACGCCTTCCGAAACAGCCCTGATTCCGCCGTACGGCGGAGCCCTCGTCGACCTCCTCGTTCCCATGGAGGAACGGGCCGAGGTCTTCGCGCGCGCGAGCCGTCTCCCGTCTCTCACGCTCGGCGACCGCGCGCTCCACGATCTGGAGCTCCTCGCGACGGGCGCCTTCTCCCCGCTCGCGACGTTCCTCGGCCGTTCCGACTACGAGCGCGTGCTCGGGGAGATGCGCCTCGCGAGCGGCACGCTCTGGCCCATTCCCGTGACCCTCAACGTCCCGCCCGAAACGCACCTGGAGCTGGATTCGGAGATCGCGCTCCGCACGAGCAAGAACGAGATCGTCGGGATCCTCACCGTGGCCGAGATCTTCGAGGTCGACCTCTCCCGGGAGGCCCGGGCCGTGCTCGGAACGAACGACGCACGGCACCCCCTCGTCGCGGAGATGACGCGCTGGGGAACGCGCGCCGTCTCGGGTCCGCTGCGCGTTCTCGCGCTCCCCGAGCGGCCCGACTTCGCCGACCTGAGACGCACGCCGCACGCCGTGCGCGAGGAGCTGGCCCGCCGCGGACGCGGAACCGTCGTGGCGTTCCAGACGCGGAACCCGCTCCACCGGAGTCACGAGGAGCTCACCAAGAGAGCGGCCCGCTCCACGGGCGGCACGCTCCTCATCCATCCCGTCGTGGGCCTCACGAAGCCCGGCGACGTCGACCACTACACGCGCGTCCGCTCGTATCGCGCGCTCGTCGAGAACCACTACGACCCCGCGCAGACGCTGCTCTCGCTGCTGCCCCTCGCGATGCGCATGGCCGGCCCGCGGGAGGCGCTCTGGCACGCGCTCATCCGCCGGAACTACGGCGTCAGCCACTTCATCGTGGGCCGCGACCACGCGAGCCCCGGCAACGACTCGACGGGCAAACCGTTCTACGGACCCTACGACGCCCAGGAGCTGCTCGCCGCGCACGCGGAGGAGATCGGCGTCGCGCCCGTCGTCTTCCAGGAGATGGTCTACCTCCCCGAGGAAGACCGCTACGAGGAGCAGGACCGCGTTCCCGCGGGAGCGAGGACGCAGTCCATCTCGGGCACGGCCGTGCGCGAGCAGTACCTCGACAAGGGCGTCGCGCTGCCCGCGTGGTTCACGCGAAAGGAGACGGCGGAGATCCTCCGCACCGCATACCACACGGCTCACGAGCGCGGCTTCTGCGTGTGGTTCACCGGCCTCTCCGGCGCCGGCAAGACGGCCACCGCCGACGTCCTCACCGCGCTCCTCATGGAGCACGGGCGGCGCATGACCGTGCTCGACGGCGACGTCGTGCGCACGCATCTCTCCAAGGGCCTCGGCTTCTCGCGCGAGGACCGCGACACCAACATCCGGCGCATCGGCTGGGTGGCCGCGGAGGTCGTGCGGCACGGCGGCGTGGCCGTCTGCGCGGCCGTGAGCCCCTACCGCGCGACGCGGGCCGAATGCCGCGCCCTCGTGGGCAGCGACCGGTTCTTCGAGATCTTCGTCGACACGCCCATCGAGGTCTGCGAGCAGCGGGACGCCAAGGGGCTCTACGCGCAGGCGCGGGCCGGCAAGCTCAAGGGCTTCACCGGCGTCGACGATCCGTACGAGGCCCCCGAGTCCGCCGAGCTCGTCCTCGACACCGTGAACGTGAGCGCGCTCGGAAACGCGCGCCGCATCCTCGCGCTCCTCAGGGAGCGCGGCTTTCTGCCGGACCTCCCGTGACCGTCGCGCTCCTCGTCCTGGGCATGCATCGGAGCGGGAGCTCGGCGCTCGCGGGCGCTCTCGAGCTCCTGGGCGTGCCGCTGGGCGGCCCGCTGATGCCGCCGGCCCGGGACAACGAGCGCGGGTTCTTCGAGCTGGCCGGGATGGTCGCCCTCCACGACGAGCTGCTCGAGGCTCTCGGCGGCTCCTGGTCGCACCCCCCGGCGCTCGAGCCCGGCTTCGAAACGAGCCCGGCCGGTGTGAAAGCTCAGGAGAAGCTCGAGGCGCTCCTCACCGGGAACTTCGGCGGCAAGCCGCTCTGGGCCGTGAAGGACCCGCGGCTCTCGTTGCTCCTGCCGCTCTGGAGACCCGTTCTCGCGAAGCTCGGGGTCGAGCCCCGCGTGATCTTCTGCACGCGGGATCCCTGGGAGGTGGCCCGCTCCCTCGAGGTGCGGAACGGTCTCCCGGCGTTCGAGGCGCTCGGCCTCTGGCTGGGACACTCGGCCGACGGCGAGCTGGCTTCGCGCGGAGACCGGCGGGTCTTCACGGCGTTCGAAACGCTGCTCGCCGATCCGCTGCGGGAGCTGTACCGCATCGGCGCCGCGCTGGGCATCGCCTGGCCAAAGAGCCCTCACGCCGCGCGAGCGGACCTCGAGGCGTTTCTCTCGAAAGATCTCCGCCACTGGAACAAGCCGCGTCCGCCGCGGGAGGCCTCGATCCTCGACGCGCCCTTCGCGAAGGCCGAGGCGGCGCTGGTCGCGCTCTCGGCGAGCGATGACGAGGCCGCCCGTCAGCGGCTCACCGCGGCCGTCTCCGAAGCGCTCGACGCGCTCGTCGCGGTGGCGCCGAAGCCGAAGACCCACGTGGCCTTCCTGCTGCCGTCGGCCGCGGACTCGCCCGGCTCGCCCGCGGCGCGGCTGGTGCCCCTCGCGGCCTGGCTCGCGGAGAACGCGGCGATCGCGCCGCGCTTCGTGCTTCGCGAAGGCGGCCCCCTCGAGCCTTCGCTCCGTCGGCTGGGCGACACCGTGGTCCTCGGAGCATCCTCACTGGACCCGAGCTTCCTCTCGGGCGCGCATCTCGCCTGGGCCACGACGGGCACGCTCGGCCCCCTCGTCACCGAGGTCGCGGCCGCCGGTCTGCCCGTGCTCGTGGAGGTCCGCGAGCTGGACTACGAGCTGGGCCTCCACGGCGGTACCGCCGCGATCGGAGCGGAGTCTGCCAGGCGCATCCTCGCCGTCTCCGAGGCCGTGAGAGGAAGCCTCTTCGTCACGTTCGGCGTGCCCGAGGAGAAGATCGACGTCCTCCTCCCGGGCCTCGACATCGGCGCTCTCGAGAGCGCGGCGAACGCGGGGGGACGGGGCCTCCGCGAGAGCCTCGGGATCCCGAAGGACGCGCCCCTCGTGGTCGCGGCGGGTCCGGCCACGTGGGAGCAGGGCGCCGATCTCCTGGTGTTGGTGGCGCTCCGCCTGCGGGCGCTCTCCCCGCGCGACGAGACGCGCTTCGTGTGGGCGGGCGCGGCGCCCGGGCCGGTCGAGACCGTGCGCCTCGAGCACGACGCGGCCCGCGCCGGGCTCGGCGGGCGCATCCGCTTCGCGGGCGACGCCGTCTCGCGCGCCGGCCTCCTCGGCGCGGCCGACGTCGTCCTCGTGCCGGCGCGCGAGGACGCCTTCCCCGACGCGCTCCTCGAAGGCGCCGCGCTCGGCAAGCCCGTCGTCTCGTTCGACGGCGCGGGCGGCGCGGGCGAGCTCCTCGTGGACGGACGCGGGTTCCTCGCGCCGTATCTCGACGTCAACTCGATGGCCGGGGCGGTCTTTCGCCTCCTGCGGGACCCCGCGCTCCGCAAGGAGACCGGACGGCTCGCCGAGGCCACCGTGAGGGCCCGGCACAACCACGTGTGCCTCGGAGAGCGGGTTTCGGCGAGCATCTCGAAGTACGCACTCGGCGAGGGCCTTCGGCCGAAGGTCGACACGGCGCCCGCGGCGCCGCTGCCCGACGAAGCCTTCCGGCTCACCTGGCTGTCCTGGGATCTCCCGTTCGGAGCGCCCCCCGCGCGTGCGGTGCCCGTCTCGCTCACGCTGCGAAACGACGGCCCGCACCGCTGGCCCGACCTCGCGGCGACCCTGCCCGATCGCTCCGGACGCAACGCCGTACGGCTCGGCTACCGGTGGAAGCGGGCCGACGGCTCCGTTCCGGAAGACAACGGGGCCCGGGTGGAGCTGCCCGCGGCCGTCGCGCCGGGAGCCTCCCTGAAGCTCGAAGCCGGGCTCGTCACACCGACGGAGCCCGGCGAGTACGTTCTCGAGCTGGACCTGGTTCAGGAGTTCGTGTCGTGGTTCTCCGCGCGGGGAGGAGCCACCCTCGAGGTCCCGATGACGATCGAAGCGGAATGAACCTGGGGGTTTCTCGATCCCCCAGGCCCCCCGCCGGAAATTCCACTACTTCGGGCTGTACCTGAGGAAGACGCCGTAGCGGTTGGAGGTGTAGTCGGCGCCCGTGAGGTTCTCCTCACGGTACTTGTCGCGGGAAACCTCGCCGGCGATTCCCCACCCCTGGAAGAGATCCACCTCGGCCCGAACGCGGATGCGGTCGAGCTTCAGAGGAAAGTTGCCTTCGTTCTTGTAGGTGCTGAACGAGCCGTCGAAGCGGAAGCGGTCGACCGCCACGGCGAGACCGCCGTCGTAGCTCTTCCCTTCCTCGTCGTTGTGCGACGTCTCGATGCCGAAATCGACCGGACGCCGGATGAAGATGTCGCTCACGCCGTCGTAGAGGGCCGCGCCGCCGTAGAGCGAGAGGACCTTGACGGGGGTCACCTCGAGACGCCCGGAGAACGACTGGGTCTTCATGTTCCAGCCGATGCCCTGCCGATCGTTCTCGAGCCTGGTCTCCTGAGCGGTGAAGCTCACGGAGAAGAGCGAGTGCCGGTAGCCGGCGCGCCCGCGATAGCGCCGCTTGTCGCGGAAGTCGGTGCGGAGCACCGCCTCGTCTGCGGTCTTGATCTCGGCCTCGCCACCCACGGTGATTCCGCTGTGGGAGAACATCGCCGAGAAGAGGCCGCCGCGCACGGTGCGGTCGTACGTTCCGGCCTGCCCGGGGGCGGCTGCCGCGAGGGGCGTCGCGAACGTGAGCGCTTCGTCGTCGAGCTGATAGGCCGCGCGGGCCGACACCGGACCGAAGCGGCCGTCGAGCTGGGCTTCGTAGCGGTTCGTGGCGCGATCGATCGAGGAGCCCGCCTCGAGCCGGCTGATGAGATCGGCCCGGGTGCCGCCCGAGAAGCTCAGGGAGTCGATGAGGATCTCCTCGATCGTCACCTGGGCGTCCTCGGTACGCCGCACGCGGCGGGTGAAGGTTCCCGAGAGGTCGAGATGCTCGGGGAGGAGCGTGAGCTCGGCGCGGACGACGCCCGTCACCGCGAAGCCCGTGGCCCTCGCGGCAATCGTGTCCTGGTAGCCGCGCGCCGTGCGGAAGGCATCGAGGAACACGAGGTCGCCGGTCGCGTTCTCGCGCTCTGCGGAGTCGCTCTTGGCGCGCGCTCTCACGAACGAGGCCAGGAACCGGAAGCGATCGGTGCGGGCGCGCACCGTGAGGTTGGTGATGGGGGTGTCGACGTCGGTTCGGGACGTCCGCGCGAAGGCCGTGAGGTTGGGCGAGGTGCCCGGGAAAGCCGTTCCCGTGCTGTTCCCGGCCCCCGCCCCAGGAACGAGAGAGAGAGTTTCGTCGGTCTTCTGGAAGCGATAGCCCTGCATGAGCTCGGCCGAGAGGATTCCGAACGCGAGGTTCACGCCGCCGCGGATCTCGTGGACCGTGTCGGTCAGGTTCTGGGCGAGACGGAACTCGTCCTGGCCGAGCGTGTAGGTCGTTTCACCGGGCCCGTTCAGCCGGTTGTACGAGTAGCCGACGAACGGCTGGATCTTGCCGCCGGGGAGGAGCGTGAGGTCGGCATCGATGCCGGTCCTCACGCGATCCATGGTGTGGAGCCCGGGCACGACGGTCGTCTGGAGCGCGTTCGCGAAACCGGGGAGCGCGCTGAAGAGCTCGCGCCGGGCGTAGGAGGCCTTGAAGGCATAGATGCCGGCGCGGCCCGCCTCGAGCCGCACCATGCCGGCCGGAGAGGCGCCCACGTCGAACGCCGTGATCTTGAAGCGGTCGGCGAAGCCGCCGGTCTTGTCCGAGAGATCGAGATAGAGACCGCGGACGAGGAATCCCTCGCGCTCGTTTCCCTGGGAGCGCTCGACGTTCTCGTTGCCGCTGGTGTTGGTGAACCGGTAGCCCACTTCGACGTCGGTCGTCTGGGCGACCGCCGCGAGAGAGAGCCCCGAGAGGGTCGCCGCGGCGACCGCTACCGCAAGGAGTCGTGAGAGGCGGTTCATTTCAGAAGCTCCGGGGAGCGGTTGGAGCCGTGGATCGCGGTGTGGCAGACCGTGCAGTTGCGATACCTCGCGGACCTCAGGTCGTGCGACGAGGGCGGTCCCGATCCGGCGGTCGTGCTCGTGATCGGGGAGTGGCATTCGAAGCAGAGCTGGTCGACGCGCGAGCGCGTGAGCAGCTTGCTGTTGGGTGAGGCGTGCGGTACGTGGCAGGAGAGGCAGTCCCCGGCGTTCTGCTGGTGGGGGAAGACGTGGGGCCCGCGGAGATCCGCGTGACACGAGAGGCACGGCAGCTCGCCGGCTTTCGTGTACGCGAGGCCCTCGCGGCCCGCGCGTCCGTGCGCGTTGTGGCAGGAGAGACACGTGAGGCCTCCCCGGCCGAAGTGGTGGGTCACCGGCATCGTCTTGAAGCCGCTCGCCACGGAGCCGTGGCAGGAGCTGCAGAGCTCGGTCGACTCCTTCACGAGGAGCTTTCCGGCCTTGACGTCGCTCGCGTGAATGGAATGACAGGTCTCGCAGTTCACGGCCTGGCCCGCGGCGTGCGGACCCGTCTTGAAGGACGAGTGGGCGTTGGAATCGATGTGACAGGTGAGACAGGTGGAGGTGGCCGCGCCACCCTTCAGGCTCTTGATGAGGCTGGCATCCCCGCCCGCCTCCATGTGGGCTTTTCCGTCCCCGTGGCAGGAGGCGCACGCCGCCTCGATGGCCGCGGGCGTCGCGCCCGTCTTACCGGCCTTGGCAGCGTGCGGGCTCCGGCTGAAGGCCGGGCTCTGCTCGTGACAGTCCCCGCAGGTCGGCCCCTCGGCCGCCGCACCCTCCTTGGCCGCGGGCACGGGCGCCTGGGGCGCCTGTGCCTGTGCGGCCAGGGGGAATGCGAACGTGAGGAGAACCGCCAGAGGGAGTGCGAATCGCGGGATTCGCCCGGATCCGCTGGGTCTCGAAGCGGCGTTCATACTCTCGGCTTCCCTTCCGCTCGCATCCGATCAGCGCGCGTGCTCCTTGCTGACGGCCCAATCCGCTCCCTCACCGTGGCAGGTCGCACACGCTTCGCCGAACGGCGCCGTGTTGAGGAAGGCGTGGGCGGCGGCGTCGCGGTTGTCGTGGCAGCCGAGGCAGGCCTTGGTGCCGGGCCCCTGAGGCGTGAACCAGTCGCGCGGGGTGGCCGTGTTGCCGAGGGTCTTGGCCACGGGCAGCGTGTACGTGGTGCCCGAGTGGCAGCGCGTGCACTCGCGGATGTCGGCCGGGAACCGGACCTCGTTGAAGTTGATGGGCGTGCCGCCGAAGCCGTAGACCGTGTAGTCCTGGGCGAGCTCCTCGCCCGTGTGGATCCTGTGGATCATGCGGGTCATGTCGACGGATTCGGCCGGGAGGTTCGCGGCCGGGCGGCGCGCCGCGTCGGTCTCGGTACGGTTGTGGCAGATGACGCACTCGGTCGTCTGCAGGCGCTGGCCGCCGTGGAGAGCGAGGCGCTCGTGGCACTTGTTGCAGAGCGCGATGTCGACGACCTTGCGGCGCGCGACGGCGACGGCGTCGGTGACGGCGAAGTTCAGCACGGGGTTCGTCGCGGCCTCGCGGAGCGTGAACGTCTGGCCCGGCTTCGTGTCGATGGTGGCATTGCGGTAGACGTCGGCGCTGAGCGTCCAGCTGCCCGTGGCGTCGGCCGGGATCGGGGCCGTGAACGTGTAGCTGTAGTTGGAGCCGCTGGCGGTCGCCGCCCTCGCGCTCTCGCGGAAGTAGCGGGCGTTGTCGATCGTGCTGCCGCCGAGGAGGAGGTTGAGCGTCGTGAGCGTGCTCGGGACGACGGCGCTGTTGTCGCCGTTCTTGACGTTGAACACGACCGTCGGCTTCTGGCCGGGCGCGGTGTTCGTGATCGAGACGAACGCGATCTTGAGGCCCTTGAGCTGCGTGGACTCTTCCGGAATCGTGTGCGCTCCGGCGACGGAGGCGTCGAACTCCTTCTCGCCCTGGGGCTTGTGGCAGGTCGCGCAGGTGGTGTCGTCGGCGAAGGCACCGGCGACGTGACCGGTCCCGGTCGCGAAGTTCACGTCGTCGTGGCAGGAGCCGCAGACGGCGCGGGTCGGGCGCGTGAACACGACGTTGGCATCCGGCACGGCGGCCTCGTGGCAGGTGGTGCAGTTCCGCAGATCCTGCGGATAGCTGACCGTCGAGTAGTCGTGCACGGAGCCCTGGTTGCCGATGATCCTGTAGGGCGTGCCGGCCAGAACGCTCGGAAGGTTCTTGCCCCGGTGGATCTTGTGGGTCATGACCTTCATGTCCACCGTGTTGCCCGTGTCGGGGTCGAGCGTCTGCGGCGTGTGGCACATGACGCAGAGCTTGACGTCCTGGCGCGAGCCGCCGTGGGCCGAGATGGGGTTGTGGCAGCGGTTACAGGCGTTGGCGGCGCTCATGTTCTGCCACTTCTCGGTGACGGGCGCGGCGTCGGGCCGGAAGTCGTATTCGATGTTCGCGTAATAGTTCTTGCCGAGGAGCTCGGTGGTGTTGCGCGTGGAGTAGACGCCGAGGGTCGTGGTCTTGGTCTGGTCGAAGCCCGCCGGGAGCACCGTGGCGAACTTGTACTTGGAGCGGCCGACCTCGATGTCGGTCCACGTGCCGCCCGAATCGGCGGAGGCCTGGCGCGTCGAGATGCCCGTGACGGTGCTCGAGGCCGCCCGCGTCGTGTACGACGTGTACTGCCTCTTCACGGGATCCCACCAGGCGAGGATCTGGCTGATGGAGATTGCCCCCGGCGTGAGCTTTCCGAGCCGGTCGAGCGGTTGGTCCAGCTCGTCGGTGATCGAGTACTCGACCTCCGGCCTGCGGTCGGCCGGGATCACGAAGCTGTTGATCTTCAGCTTGAGTCCGGGCCGGATCCAGGTGAGCTGGTCCTGCGTCAGATGCGCCTCGAGCGCGAGCGGCTCATAGCTCGCGGGGGAGAGCGCGGCGGGCTTCTTGGCTCCGGAGCCCAGGCTCACCGTCGTCGACCCCTGGTACTGGGAGAAGACGGCGAGGGGGACGGAGACCAACGCGACCGCGGCTACATACAGGGTAAAACGTTGAAGCTTCACGATGACCTCCTGGAACTTTGCTGAATGGAGCTGTGCATTTCTCTTCGTGAGCATCCTGGACCCGGGGGGTGTACACCGCATTGATGCAGGTGCATCAACTTGTTGAAACCCGCTTGGATAGCGGTCCGATCCCGTTTTTCGCGTATCATTCGCCGCGGTGAGAAACGCACTTCAGATCGTCCTCGGGCTCGGGATGACGGCGAACGTCGCGGCGGCCTTCGTGTGGGCGCGCCCCGCGGAGAGCTTCGTGGGCGAATCCTCGCGGATCGTCTTCTTCCACGTGCCCTGCGCCTGGGTCGCGACCCTCGCGTTCTTCATGGCCGCGGGCTACTCGGCAGCGTTCCTGAAGAAGCGCGACATGCGGCACGACGACGCGGCCGCGGCCGCCGCCCGGCTCGGGTTCCTGTTCTGTCTGCTCGCCACCGTGACCGGCTCGATCTTCGCGAAGGTCATGTGGAACTCCTACTGGAACTGGGACCCGCGGGAGACCTCCATCGTACTCCTGCTCCTCATCTACGGCGCGTATCTCGGCCTCCGCGGAGCCATCGAGGACCCCGAGCGGCGCGCGGCGCTGGGCTCGGCTTATGCGCTCGTCGCGGCCGTGACGGTCCCGTTCCTCGTCTTCGCGGTGCCGCGCATGTATGCCTCTCTCCATCCCGACACGGTCATCAACACGCGCGGGAAGGTCGAGATGTCGAACGACATCAAGACCGTGTTCTTCGCGTCCCAGATCCTGTTCACCTGCGTCTATCTCTGGATGTGGTCTCTCGACCGCAAGATCTGCCGTCTCGAGCGCGTGAAGCTGCAGGAGGCCCCTTGAAAATCGTCCCTGAGGCTCCCCGGCGGGGGAATTTCCTCGTTCCCGGGCTGTTGCTTCTGCTGGCTCTCGTGCTGCCGGCCGCCGGTCTCGTCGCCCAGGACGCCGGGCCCGCCGCTCCCGAGCCGCCCTTTCGAGCTCTGTTCTATGTCGCTGCCGTGAACGTCGTGATCTGGGGCGGCATCTTCGTCTATCTCGTTTATCTCGACCGGCGGCTGCGCGCCGCCACCAAGTCCACGGAGGATTGATCGTGAAAAAGGCATACTGGGCCGGCGCCGTTCTCATCCTGGCCTTCTTCGGTTTGGGCCTCACCACGTTCTCGAAATCGATGACGCCCTACGTCACGTTCGAGGAGGCCAAGGAGAGCGGCCGCACCGTGCAGGTGATGGGCGCTCTCGAGAAGGGCTCGTCGCGCTACGACACGGAGTCGAAGACCCTCTTTTTCACGCTCGTCGACGAGAAGACGAAGGTCTCGCTGCCCGTCGCCTACCAGGGCGTCAAGCCGGCGAACTTCGAGGACGCGATCTCGATCGTCGCCATCGGACGCATGAAGGGCGGCAGTTTCGCCTCGGACAAGCTCCTCGTGAAGTGCCCCTCGAAGTACCAGGGCGAAGAAACCGAAAAAGCGTACGGCAGCGCCAGCGCGGGAAAGAGCTGAGGCTTCCATGGAAGGCCTGACTCTCCGGCTCGGGTTCGCCCCGGGCTCTCTCGCGATCTGGGCCGCTCTGATCTCGGGCCTCGCGTCCATGGGCGTCTACGTGTACGCCCTGCGGCTCGCGCCGAAGACGCCGCTCGTCCCCTCGTTCGACGCGCAGCGCAACACCGCCTACGACCGCGCGATCGGCTTCGCCCGCAGGCTCTACTACGCGTTCGCGTTCTTCATCGTGCTGGCCTCGTGCCTCCTGATGAGGCTGCTCCTCTCGCACGACTTCCGCGTCTCGTACGTGACCTCGTACTCGGGCCTCGACCTGCCGTTCCGCTATCTCTTCTCCACGTTCTGGGCCGGACAGGAAGGCTCGTTCCTTCTGTGGGTGCTCATGGGCTCGCTCATCGGTCTCGTGGTGCTCCGCACGGCCAAGGAGCAGGAGCCGCCGGTGATGACCGTGTACCTCGCGAGCTTCCTGGGCATCGTGGGCATCCTGGCGAAACAGTCGCCGTTCCGCTACCTGGCTCAGGTACCCGCGGACGGACAGGGCCTCAACCCGCTCCTCCAGGATCCGTGGATGGTCATCCATCCGCCGGTGATGTTCGCGGGCTTCGCCTCGCTCTCGGTGCCGTTCGCGTTCGCGATGGCCGCACTGTGGGCGAAGCGCTGGGACGGCTGGGTCGTCCGCGCGATGCCGTGGGCGCTCTTCTCGTTCCTCACGCTCGGCACCGCGATCCTCATGGGCGGCTACTGGGCGTACAAGACGCTCGGCTGGGGCGGCTACTGGGCCTGGGACCCCGTGGAGAACACGTCGCTCGTGCCCTGGCTCGCCACCGCGGCGCTCGTGCACGGCATGTTCCTCCAGAAGGCCCGCGCCAAGCACCGCAAGATCAACATCATCCTGGCGCTCCTCGCGTTCTGCTGCATCCTCTACGGCACGTTCCTCACGCGCTCGGGCGTGCTCGCCGATTTCTCCGTGCACTCCTTCGTGGACCTCGGCATCACCGGCTGGCTCGTCGGCATCATCGTGTTCTTCCTGGTGGGCGGCCTCGGTCTCCTCGCGTACCGCTGGAAGGAGATTCCCAAGGAGCCCACGCTCGACGAGAAGACCGGTGCCGAGATCCAGGAGCCGTTCCTTTCGCGCTCCGTGCTCTTCATCCTGTCGGTCACGCTGTTCTGCGCTTCGGGCCTCGTCATCCTCCTCGGCACGTCGGCCCCGATCCTCACCCGCATCTTCGGCAAGGCGTCGCAGGTCGCGACGAGCTTCTACAACGTCACCCACGCGCCCATCGCGATCCTGATGGGCTTGCTCATCGCGCTCGTGCCGTTCCTCTCCTGGCGCGGTGAGACGGCCTCCGCCGTGATGCGCAAGGCGCTCCTCGCGTTCACGGCCGGCGTCCTGGGCGCGGGCGTGGCGTTCGTCGCCGGGGTGCGCGGTCCCCGCGACCTCCTCCTCATCTTCTCGGCGGCGTTCGGCCTCGCGGCCAGCCTCGAGACCCTCGTCCTCTTCGTGAAGCGCAAGGCCTTCGCCTCGGCCGGCGGCTACCTCGCGCACGCGGGCGTCGGCGTGATGCTCGTGGGCATCCTGATCTCGGGTGCCTATGAGAGGAAAGCCCAGATCACGCTCCTGCGCGGCCAGCCCCAGCAGGTGGGCAGCCAGACGTTCACGTTCACGCGGACCGTGTTCGTGAGCGAGGACGGGGCCGTGAAGAAGGCCGAGGAGCTCGACACCGCGCGTCTCAGCGACCGGCGCGCCAAGCAGGCGATGGAGGTCGAGGTCAAGGGCGCCACGGGCAAGGTGTGGAAGGCCTACCCCAAGATCTACGTGAACGAGAGAACGCGCCAGATGATGGCGAACCCCGATCTGCGCTCCACGCCGCTCATGGACCTCTATCTGGCGCCCCAGGCCTACGACCCGGGCTCCCCCGCCCGCACCGAGGGCTCCGTGGTGACCCTCGCGAGGGGCGAGTCCAAGAGCGTCCACGGCACGAACGTGACGTTCCTCGGCTTCTCGAGCGATCCCACCCAGATGCAGGCCGCGGATCCCCGCATCGTCGTCTTCGGCCAGGTGAAGATCGGCGAGGAAGAGGTTCAGTCGCGCGTCACGGTGGTGCTCCCGAGCGATCCCAACGCCGAGCCCCAGATGATCTCGCCCGTGATCCCCACGGCGTCCGGCAAAGCCAGCGTGCGGCTCCGCAACATCAACCCGCAGGGCGGAACGGCTGAGCTCGAGATCCTGGGTCTCGACCCCAAGGGCGACTTCAAAGCCGCGACCCCCGAGAACTTCAGCGTCGACATCACGACGAAGCCTCTCATCTCGCTCGTGTGGGGCGGCTTCTACGTGCTCATGGGCGGCGCGTTCCTCGCGCTCCTCAAGCGCAGCGCCGAGACCCGCCGCGCCGTGATGGCCTGATGCCCTCCCTCGTCGCGGCTCTCCGAAGAGTCGCGGCCGACAGGCCCTCGAAGGAGCTCCTCTCCTTCGGGGGCCTTTCTCTTTCCTACGGAGCCGCTCTGGCCCGCGCGGAGTTCGTCGCGGCGCGCCTCCGGGCCGCGGGGATCAGTCCTTTGGACCGCGTCGCGCTGTTCCTCCACAACTCGCCGTCCTTCGTCGAGGCCTACCTGGGCGCGCTCCTCGCCGGCGCGGTCGTGGTTCCGCTGAACACGCGCTACCGGCACGACGAGCTGGAGCACGTCTTCGGGGACGCCTCTCCGGAGCTCCTCGTCACGGACCCCCCCGGGCGCGAGACGATCCGGGCCTGCGGGTTGAGCGGCTGCCGGGAGGTCGTCGTGGACGCCGGGAGCGACGACCGGGCCTGGAACGCCCTCGGCTCGAACGCCGGGATCGCCCGCGAGCCGGAAGCCGGACAGCCCGCGATCCTCCTCTATACGTCCGGCACGACCGGTCGGAGCAAGGGCGCCATCCTCACCCACGGAAACCTGCTGCATGGCGCGCGAGCCGTCGTGGAGGCGTGGGAATGGACCCCGGCCGACCGGCTGTACCTCGCGCTGCCCCTGTTCCATATGCACGGGCTCGGAGTCGGGCTCCACGGCACTCTCGCCGCCGGGGCTTCGCTCACGCTGGAGCGCGCGTTCGACCCGGACCGGACGCGCGCGGCTCTCGCCGAAGGGACGCACACGCTCTTCTTCGGCGTCCCCACCATGCACACGCGGCTCGTGGCGCCGGGGCCCCGGCCCAAGGGTCTCCGCCTCGTGGTTTCGGGCTCGGCCCCTCTCTCCCCCCCGGCTTTC
>JAEUQS010000671.1 GCA_016789625.1 Acidobacteriota bacterium
GGTGCGCAGCCCGGAACGGGCGGAGCCACAGGAAGGCACATCCCGCGCATATGCCGCGTGAGGCCCGTGACGTCGAGCGTGACGAGGCCTTCACCGGTCTTCTCGACGCGAGGGGAGAAGAGCAGCGCGGCGTCGAGGAGCGCCTCCGACGCGGCGCGCTCGACCTCGGTGTCGCGCCCCCGCGCGAGAAGCCGCGGCACGAGGGTGCGCGCCTGCGCGAGCGTCATGCCCGGCGTGACGCCCGCCGTGCGCGCGAGGCGCGTCCCCGCGAGGACGTGCGCCCCCGAGCCGTTGCCGTCGCACACCACGGCGGCCTCCGTGCGGAGCTCGGGCTCGCTCCGCAGTCGCGCGGCGAGCGGGAAGAGAGGGACGGCGATGCAGAGAAAGCGCGGGGGCTCGGACATGGTGTCGGGTATCTACGCCTGTGCGACGCGCTTTCCGCGCTCCCAGGCGACGCGGGGAAGGGTCTCGAGCGGGACGGATCTCGCGGGCATTGCGGGGATTGCGGGGATTGCTGGCTGGACGGGCTGCGTGTTGGCGCGGGGCCTCTTCCCTTTGGCCGCGACGCTCTGCGGATGCAGGAGCAGGAGCGGCTCGCTCCTCCCTCCGGCCTCGGCCTTTCCCGGCACCCTCCATTCGCGCACCGTGAGCCGTAGCGCGAGCCCCTGCAGAAGACCGTGCTCCCACGAGCCGCGCGCCTGCTCGGCCGCGAGGACGACGTGGGCCGCCGTGCCGCAGAGGGGCCAGGTGGAAACGACGAGGAGGGTGCTCTCGTGAACACGGGCCGTGTGCGCGAGACGACGGAAGGCGTGATCGAGGAGAGCCCTGCTGCGCCGGAGCCCGTCGTTCGTGTCCAGCACGCAGAGCGCGAAGCCCGCGCTCAGGATCGCCTCGGTGACCGCGAGCGCCTGGGCCGCGGGCGGGCGGACCCAGAGAAGGCGGGGCAGCTCGACGCCGAAGGCCGCGGCCTGCTGGGGGTCGAGTTGGTTCCCCACGTCGACGAGGGCGGCGGACTCGCCCGACTGCGTGAGGGCCGCGAGGGCCGTGAGCGCGAGGGCCTGGCGGCCGCTCGAGCGGGGCCCCGAGAGCTCGGCCAGAACGCCTCGGGGAAGCCCCCCCTGGAGGAGGCGGTCCACGGCGGGGAGGGCGAAGGAGATCCGCTCGGCCCGGCGGCCGTCGCGCTGCCGCTCGAGGAGCGCGGAGCCGCTCTGCAAGCGGCTCGAGAGCGCGGCGGGCAGGATTTTCCGGGCGATCTCCATGGCGCGAATATGGGCGCAAGATCAGCGCAAGTCAAGGCGTGAAACCGGAGGCCGTCCCCGAAGCTTCTTCTCGATCCGGGCATGACGGAGCGGCCCGCGCGTGGTAGCGTCCGAAGGCGAAAACGGGGCTTCCCGCCAGCTCTCATGGCGCATGTCGAGCCTCGACCCCGCACGAAAAACAATCTCCCCCGGACCTAGAGGAGCAAAGCCTCATGAATCACGTGGTTTGTATCGCCTACGTGCCGGACACCGACACCAAGATCAAGGTCGGCGCGAGCGGCACGTCCATCGACGAAGCGGGCGTGAAGTGGATCGTCTCGCCCTACGACGAATACGCCCTCGAGGCGGCGCTTCGCGCCAAGGAAGCCAAGGGTGGCACCGTCACCGTTCTCACCTACGGTCCCGCCGCGGCCGAGACGGGCCTCCGCGACGGGCTCGCGCGCGGCGCCGACGAGGCCGTGCGCATCGCGTCCGAAGGGGTTGGCGAGGCCGACTCCCTGGCCGTCGCGACGCTCCTCGCCGCGCAGATCAAGACGATGAAGGCCGACGTCGTGTGGCTCGGCAACAAGGGCGTCGGCACCGATGCCCAGCTCGTCGTGCCCATGCTGGGCGAGCTGCTCGACCTTCCGCACGTGACGCTCGTGACCGAGCTCGATTGGAAGGACGGCTCCGTCGTCGCCCACCGCGAGATCGAGGGCGCGACCGAGATCGTCGAGGCTCCGCTGCCCGTCGTCATCGGCGCGCAGAAGAGCAAGGCCGAGCCGCGCTACGCCTCGCTCAAGGGAATCATGGCCGCCAAGAAGAAGCAGATCGCCGTGAAGAAGCCGGCCGATCTCGGCGTCGACATCGCCTCGATGAGCGGCGCGAACGCCGCGGTCGTCTGGACGAAGCTCGAGCTGCCCGCGGCCCGCCAGGCCGTGAAGCTCGTGCCCGCCGACGATCCCGCCAAGGCCGCCGAAGAGCTCCTTCGCCTCCTCCGCGAAGAAGCGAAAGTCCTGTAAGAGAGCGAGAGAGAGACCATGAGCAACGTTCTCGTCTTCATCGAGCAGCGCGACGGAAAGATCCGCAAGGCCTCCCTCGAGGCCCTCACCCTGGGCCGCACCCTGGCAGCGAAAACGTCGGGCGCGCTCGCCGCCGTCGTCGCGGGCTCGGGCGTCGCGGGCCTCGCTTCCGAGATCGCCGCCTACGGCGCCGCCACGGTCTACGTGGCCGACGCTCCCGAGCTGGCCCTCTACTCGAGCGAGGGCTACACGGCCGCTCTGGACGCGGCCGTCACGGCCTTCGCCCCCTCGATCCTCCTCGTCTCGGCGACCATGATGGGGAAAGACCTCGCGCCCCGTCTCGCCGCGCGCCGCCGCGCGAGCGTCCTGCCCGACGTGATCGATCTCGACGCCGTCGCGGGCCGCCTCGTGGGCCAGCGTCCCGTGTACTCGGGCAAGGCCCGCGCGACGGTGACGCCGAACGCGAACGCCACCCTCCAGATCGCGACGCCACGGCCCAACGTGTTCGCCGCCGCGAAGGCCGACGCGCCGGGGGCCGGCGCCGTCGAAACGCTTTCCCTCGGCGAGCTCCGGATCCGCGCGAAGGTCGTGCGGGTCGAGACGGCTGCCGCGGGCGAGCTGGACGTCGCCGAGGCCGACAAGATCGTCTCCGGCGGACGCGGCATCAAGGGACCCGAGAACTGGCCGCTCCTCCGCGGGCTCTGCCACGAGCTGGGCGCCGCGCTCGGCGCGTCGCGCGCGGCCGTGGACGCAGGGTGGATCGACCACGCGTACCAGGTGGGGCAGACCGGCAAGGTCGTCTCGCCCTCCCTCTACATCGCGTGCGGCATCTCGGGCGCCATCCAGCACCTCGCGGGCATGGGCTCCTCGAAGGTGATCGTGGCGATCAACAAGGACGCCGAGGCGCCCATCTTCAAGGTCGCGACGTACGGCATCGTGGGTGATCTCTTCCAGATCGTCCCCGCGCTCACCGAAGCCGCGAAGAAGATGAAGAGTTGACGACCGGACGAGACCCCGTGTGACGAGAAGGCCGCGCGCGAGCGCGGCCTTCTTCTTTCTGTGCGTTTGGCCTTGACGGTCTACATGTGTCGTGCTTCTATATATGTAGACAAACGAGGTATAGATGACGACGCGAGACACCCGCTCCGATCTCCTCCAGGGAACGCTGGATCTCCTCATCCTCAAGACCGTCGCCCCCGCGCCGCTCCACGGCTACGGCATCGCGCAGCGCATCCTCGTGCTCTCCCGCGAAGCCCTCCAGGTGCAGCAGGGGTCCCTGTACCCGGCGCTCCACCGGCTCGAGAAGAAGGGCCTCATCACTTCGGAGTGGAAGGAGTCGGAGAACGGCCGGATGGCGAAGTTCTACGCGCTCACGAAGACCGGGCGGAAGCAGCTCGAGCTCGAGCTCGAGCAGTGGCGCCGCTATG
Source organism: Acidobacteriota bacterium (assembly GCA_016789625.1). Lineage (GTDB taxonomy): Bacteria > Acidobacteriota > Thermoanaerobaculia > UBA5066 > UBA5066 > JAEUQS01. The sequence continues at coordinate 3,688 of JAEUQS010000671.1, forward strand.
CCCAGGTCATCGGCTGGGTCCTCCAGGCCTAGACGGCGGAAAGGAGAGCGCCATGCAGCTTCCCTGGAAGAAGGCCGAGACCGATCTGGAGCGCGAGGTCCGCTTTCACCTCGACGCGCTCGTCGCGCAGTACGAGAGCGAGGGGATGAGCCCGGCCGAGGCCCGCCGCAGGGCGCGCCTCGAGTTCGGCGGCCCCGAGCAGGTGAAGGAGGCGTGCCGCGAGGAGAGTCGCTGGCACTTCCTCTCGGAGGTGCGGCGGGATCTCGATTTCGGGCTGCGGATGCTCCGCAAGGCGCCGGGCGTCTCGTTCGCGGCCGTGCTGTCGCTCGCGCTCGGCATCGGTGCCAACACCGCGATCTTCTCGCTCATGAACGCCGTGCTCTGGAAGACGCTGCCCGTTCCCGAGCCCCGAAGCATCTCCGTTCTCAAGTGGCAATCGAAGGGGTGGCCCGACGGTCCCGTCGAGCGGGGCCGCGGGACGCTCTACAACGAGGACGGCCAGCGGGTGGGCAACTACTTCTCGTTCGCCGCCTACAGGAAGATGCAGACGGAGAGCCGGGGGCGCGCGGTTCTCACGGGCTATCTCCACACCGACGCCGTCACCGCACGCGCGGGGAGCGAGACGGTCATGGCCGAGCATCGGCCCGTGGCCGGCAACTTCTTCGAGGTGCTGAGGGTGCCCGTGGCGCTCGGCCGCGGCCTGCAGGAGGCCGACGACGATCCCGCCGCCGAGCCCACCGTCGTCGTCACGCACCGCTTCTGGGAAGCGCACCTCGGAAGCGATCCGCGCACCGTGGGGCGGGCGCTCACCATCAACGCGCGCCCGCATCTCCTCGTGGGCGTGCTGCCCGCGAGCTTCACCGGCATCCAGCTCGCCGACGCGACGGATCTCTACGTGCCGTTCCACCACAGCCCCGCGCTCCGGGGCGGGCCCGGCGCGCCGCGGTTCTTCGAGGAGCCCACGACGTGGTGGGTCCAGATCCTCGCGCGGCGCGAGGCCCGCGTCTCGAGCGTGCAGCTCGGAGCGTTTCTCGATGGCGTGTTCCGCTCGACGTGGACCGTTCCTCCGAGGACTCCGCAAGGTACGCCGCGGCTTCGTGCCTACGACGGCTCGAAGGGGCTCGATGACCTGCAGCGGCGCTACGCCAAGCCTCTCCGGCTGCTATTCGCTCTCGTCGTGCTGGTCCTCGTGATCGCGTGCGCCAACGTCGCGAACCTCCTTCTCGCGCGTGCGGAGGCGCGCCGCAAGGAGATCGCGCTCCGGCTCTCGATCGGGGCCGGCCGGGGACGGCTCCTGCGCCAGCTCCTCACCGAAAGCGGACTCCTCGCGGTGCTGGGCGGGCTGCTCAGCCTCGCCTTCGCGGTCCTCACGGTTCGCGTTCTCCTCGCGCTCCTCAGGACCTCGAGGGATTCCTTTCCAGCTTCTCTGGGGCTCGACCTGCGCACGCTCGCGGCGGCATCGGGCTTCACCCTTCTCGCGGTGCTCGCGTTCGGGCTCCTTCCGGCGTGGCGGGCGTCGGGCACCGCTCCGGTCCAGGCTCTCAAGGAGGGGAGCGGCAGCCTGGGCGTCTCGGCGCGATCCTGGTGGACGCCGGCCAAGATGCTCGTGGTCTTCCAGGTCGCGTTCTCTCTCCTTCTCGTCGTGGCCGCGACGCTGTTCACACGGAACCTCCGCCGCATCGACAGCACCGATCCGGGGTTCGAGCGCGAGAACCTCCTCGTGTTCGACGTGAGGCCCGGCCAGCTCGGCCGGACGGGCGCGGAGCTCCGGACGGTGTACCTGAAGATCGAAGAGCGCCTTTCCCGAGTTCCGGGCATTCGGGCCGTGGGGCTCGCCGGTCACCGGCCCCTCTTCCAGAGCGGGGACTGGAATCTCGTGCTGCCGCCGGGCAGCCCCGCGCCGCTCGACGCGGCGACGAGCCGGGTGACTCCGGGAGCGCTCCGCGCACTCGGGCTGAAAGTCCTCTCGGGCCGAAGCCTCACCGACGGGGACGTCCTCTCGGGAGCCAAAGTCGTGCTCGTGAGCGAAGAGCTGGCCAGCCGCCTGGGGAGCCTCGCTCCGCCGGTGGGCCGGAGGTTCCACCTGGGAAGCCGGCCCGAGGGGGACCTCTACGAGGTCGTGGGTGTCGTGGCGAATGCCGCCTACAGCGATCTGAAGGAGAGACCCAGCGTCGCGTACTTCCCCAATGCGCTCGCCGACGAGTCCCTGACCGTGATCGTGAGGACGGAAGCGGCGCCGTTCGGGCTCCTGCCCTCCGTGAGGGATGCGCTTCGCGAGGTGGATGCGGATCTCGCGGTCGTCCAGCCTCTCACCATGGAGCAGCAGATCCGGGAGACGCTCGCGAGCGAACGCCTGTTTGCTTTCCTCTGCTCGGGCCTGGGAGGGTTGGCTCTGCTCCTCGCGGCCATCGGTCTCTACGGCGTGATCTCGTACGCCATGGCGCGGCGGCAGAACGAGCTGGGAGTCCGCATGGCGCTCGGAGCGACGCGGGGCAACGTCGTCGGGCTCGTGCTGAAGGACGGCCTGCACCTCGTGGGGCTCGGGATTCTCGTGGGGACGCCGCTCGTGCTGCTCTCGGCCCGGTTCGCGCGTGCCCAGCTCTACGACATGGAGCCGCTGGATCCCACGGCGCTCGTCCTGGCGCTCGCGAGCCTCGCCGGCGCGGCGCTCGTCGCGATGCTCGTCCCCGCGATCCGGACCTCGATGCTCGCCGTGTCGAGCGCGTTGCGTCACGAGTAGATATCGGAGCCTCGATTCGGACCCGGTCAAAGAAGCGATTGGCTCGGAGGGGGTCTGGGGGCACCGGCCATGGTGCCCCAGGATCTGCCGGA
>JAEUQS010000674.1 GCA_016789625.1 Acidobacteriota bacterium
CACCGGATTTGATCCTGGGGGTTTCTCGATCCCCCCAGGCCTCCCATCGGATTTGATCCTGGGGGTTTCTCGATCCCCCCGGGCCCCCCACCGGATTTGATCCTGGGGGTTTCTCGATCCCCCGGGCCCCACCGGAAGAAGACCCCCGCTTACCGGCCCCGAGCGGTGCCGACGGAGAGCGGTCCGTTCTTGGTGGAGACCTTGACGATCGCGGAGCCCGAGCCCGACTCGAGAACCTTCCGGCCGTCCCGCTTCACGAACTTGCCGTCTCCGCACATCTCGGCCTTGCACGAGGCCGGTGCCCAGCTCGAGGTCTCGGCCGAGAGCGACGAGGCGTAGCCCTCGGGGACCTTCACCGTGAGCGGGCCGTTCTCGGTGCTCGCGTCGAGGCCCTCGCCGTCCCAGCGCATGCCGGAGAGCTCGATCGTGAGCGGACCGTTCTGTCCGCGGATGCGCACGGAGCCTGAGGCCTCCTTGAGCGAGATGGGGCCGTTCTCGGCCTCGACGTCGATGCGCCCGTCCACGTTGCGCAGCGTGAGAGGACCGTTCTCGGCTTTCAGCACGAGGCTTCCGCCGAGGTCGGACACGGAGACCGGCCCGTTCGAGGTCGAAACGTCGAGGTTGGCGTCGCGGGGCGCGTCCACGATGAGGAAGGCCGTGAAGCCCTCCTCCGGGCCGTCCACGCTCACGCCGTCGGCGGAGGCCGTCGCCTTGGCCTCCGCAAGGCGCCTCTCGGCCTCGGCCTGCGTGGCCCCGCCCGCGAACTTGCAGACGGTGATCCTGTAGTCGGCGCCCGAGCCCCCGCGAATCGTGACGCCGCCGTTCTCGTGAGGGCGCAGCTTCACCGGGCCGCGTCCGGCTCTCACGGTGAGGGTCTCCTCGCCGCGGGCGACGGCGTCGCCGTCGAAGCGGACGGAGTAGTCGGCACAGGTCTTCGGGTCCCGGCGGCTCTCCACGGAGGAGCCTCCACCGGCGAGGGCCGGGAGGGGGATGAGGGCGGTGATCGAGAGGGCGAGAACGATCCGATCGCGAGATCTCATGGAGGGCGCTCCTTTGCCAGGGGAGACGCAGGCGAATCATCGAGGTTTCGCACGCGGGCCTTCCATAATTCGCGGCGCGTGGACGTGCTTCTGCTTCGATCGGGCGCGCACGGCGAGGAGATCGCCGGTGTCACGCAGCTTGCGACCCACGAGATCGCCGGGCTGGCCGAGGGGATTGCCGAGCTGCGGGCCGCGATTGCCGAGCCCGGAGCTCACCTCGTCGTTTCCGCGGAGGCGGCCGCGGGGTTTCTCGGGAGGATCGGCCCTCTTCCCCCTTTCGCGAGCGTCCACGCCGCGGGCACGGGCACCGCGGAAGCCCTCCGCGCGCTCGGCCTCGAGGTGCGCGTTCCCGAGTCACCGGGCGCCGCCGGGATTCTCGCGTCGCTCCCGGCAGTCCTCACCGGCGCGACCGTTCTCTGGCCCCGTGCCGCCGATGCGGACGAGGCTCCCCTCTTGGAGCTCGCGCGCCGGGGTGCCCGCGTGCTGGCTCCCGTGATCTACGAGAAGCGGCGCGTTCCCATCTCCCCGGAGCTCCTCCGGCGCATTTCGGAGGGCGCGTTCCCCTCGATCGCCGTGTCGGCCCTCTCGGCGCTCGACGCGCTCCTCACGGCCCTCGAGACGGCCGGCCTCTCCGTTCCGCCCGTAAGATGGGGCGCGATCGGCCCCGAAACCGCCCGGGGTTTCGCGCCCCGGGGGCTCCCGACTCCCAGCGTTCCCCGCGAGGCGCGGCTCTCCGCCCTCGTCGATCTCTTCGCGACCGTAAAGAAGGAACCATGAGCTTTCCCGTGAACCGGCCCCGCCGCCTGCGGGCGACTCCCTCCCTCCGCGACCTCGTGCGGGAGACCTCGCTCGATCCCGCCGACTTCATCGCCCCGCTCTTCGTCGTACCTGGCGAAGGCGTGCGCCAGCCGATCTCCTCGATGCCGGGCATCGACCGCGTCTCGGCAGACCTCGCGGCCGAGGACGCTCGCGCGCTCTTCGCGCTCGGGGTGAAGAGCGTGATCCTCTTCGGCATTCCCGAGACGAAGGACCCGGTCGGCTCCTCGTCCGCAGACCCCGAGGGGCCCGTGTGCCGCGCGGTGAGCGGCATCAAGAGCGCGAGCCCCGGCACCGTCGTCATCACCGACGTCTGTCTCTGCGAGTACACGAGCCACGGACACTGCGGGCTCCTCGCGGGGGAGAGCGTCGACAACGACGCGACGCTGCCGATCCTGGCGGCCGAGGCGCTCGCTCACGCCCGTGCCGGGGCCGACGTCATCGCTCCGTCGGACATGATGGACGGCCGCGTCGCAGCCATCCGCGCCGCCCTGGACGGAAACGGCTTTCCGGAAATTCCGATCCTGTCCTACGCGGCCAAGTACGCGTCGGGCTTCTACGGTCCGTTCCGCGAGGCCGCGGAATCGACGCCCAGCTTCGGCGACCGCCGGGCGTACCAGATGGACCCCGCGAACGTGCGCGAGGCGCTCAAGGAAGTCGAGCACGACCTGGCCGAGGGCGCCGACATGATCATGGTGAAGCCCGCGCTCTCGTACCTCGACGTCGTGCGCGCGGTGAAGGAGCGCACGAACGTGCCGCTCGCCGTCTACAACGTCTCGGGCGAATACGCGATGGTGAAGGCCGCGGCCGCGAACGGCTGGATCGACGGCCCGCGCGTGACGCTCGAGATCCTCACCTCCATGAAGCGCGCGGGCGCGGACCTCATCCTGACCTATCACGCGAAGGAGGCTGCCCAATGGCTCGGGAAGTAAGGAAACGCGTGCGTCGCTCGACGCTCTCGGACGCTCTCTCCGAGAGGGCGCGCAAACGGATGCCGGGCGGCGTCAGCTCGCCGGTCCGCTCGTTCAACGCCGTGGGCGGCTCGCCGTTCTTCGTGAAGAGGGGGCGCGGCGCCCTGCTCATCGAC
>JAEUQS010000717.1 GCA_016789625.1 Acidobacteriota bacterium
CTGCCGCTCCGGCGCCCGTGGCCGCCGCCCCGGCACCCGCGCCGCCCGCCCCTGTCCCGCCGCCGGCCGCGGCCCCGGCCGCGCCGAGCGAGATCCTCGGAGGAGGCGGGGCCATGCCGGTCGCGCCCCCGCCCGGCTTCGTGCCACGCGGACGCCGGGGTGCCGGCGACGACGCCCAGCGCGCGGTGGAAGACGCCAAACGGCTCGCCCGGCTTCTCGTCTCGGAGATCAAGCTCTACAACGAGAAGAAAGTCACCGAGGGCAAGGCTCACAGCGATCTCTACGAGAGGCTTCGCGACGACATCGAGCGCAGCCGTCAGGTCTACGAGGAACGCACGCCCGAGTCCGTACGGCAGGGTACGAACTTCTTCCGCGAGGAGCTGATCCGCATCCTCGCGGACGGTCGAGCCGACGTCATGGGTCCGATGGCCTGACGGACCGAGCACCTTGAGCACCGCGTGAAGCGCTCGGACTCCCCGGGCGGGAAAACGGCTCGTCCCCGCATCCTCCCGCGTTCGATGGCCGTTCTCCCCGTCTCGACGCTCGCAGCGTGCCTCGCCCTCGGCGACGTGCGACCCACGGGCGCCGAACCCCCGGCAACGCCGGGGCCGGCCTGGGTGGCGCCGAGCGCGGTACTCGACCTCGCGGACCTCCTGGCGAGCGCCCGCCGGGCCGCGCGGGAGGACGGCGCGGCGGCCGCCGAGCCGCGGCTCCTCGAGATCTCCCGCGCGGGAAACCTCTGGAAGGTCCGCGCCGACGGCGTGAGGGCGGTCCAGTCCCGCGCGGCGGCCGCCACGTTCGACGCTGCTCCGCTCGGTCTCGCGGGGCTCGGCCCCTTCCTCGCCCTCGACCAGGAGGCGCGGGAATCCGCGCGGAGGCCGCTCGGCCGCACCGCCGTGCCGCGGCTCCTGGAGGCCACCGCGGAGGCCCACCCGGCGATCCGAAGGGCCGCGCTCCTCGCCGCGGCGCGCAAGGCCGACGGGCCCACCGAGAGGGCCGCGGTCCTGGCCGCTCTGCCCCCGCCCGGAGCTGCGCCCGGGCCCCGGGCCGAGATCGCGAGGGCCTTGACGCTCGCCCTCCTTTCCCCCGGCGACGGCGCTCCGCTCGCCGCGCTCGCCGCGAAATGGCCCGACGCCCCCGAGCGCGCTCCCGGCCTCTTCGACGACGAGACGGAACGGCGCTTCCTCACCGCGGTGGAGCTCTCCCCCCCGGCCGTGCGGCTGGCGCGGGCGCGCGCCCTCGGGACGCGCTCTCCCGAACGGGCCTCCGCGCTCCTCCAACGGATCCCGCCTTCTGAGGTCGACGCCCGCGAGCTCGCGGCCGCGCACCTCGCGCTCGGTCAGACGCGCGACGCGCGGCGCGTCCTGGGCTCCCTCGACCCTTCGGACCCCAGGGTCTCCGCCCTCCTCCTGACGGCCGACCTCCGCGCGCTCTCGATGAAGGGCCCCGCCGCGAAGGCCGCCGGGCCGCGCAGCCGGAAGGGACGCAAGGCCCGTCTGGTCGCCGCGCCCCCGGCGCCCGTGGTGGATTCCGGCACGGCGCTGCGGCTTCTCGGCCAGGTGGCCGAGCTCCTCGCGGGCCAGAGGCTCCCGGACGACGACCGCCAGCGGCTTCTCACCGAGGCCGTCCGGGCCGCGACCCGGGCGGGCCGATTCGACGACGCCACGTCCTTCGTGAGCCTCTTGGTCGAGCTCGATCCGGCGGTGAGCCTCGGAGCCGACGATCTCTTTGCCTTCGCGTTCGGCCTCTATCAGAGCGGGGCGTTCGCCGAGGCCGATCGGCAGCTCACGAAGCAGGCCGCGGCCTACCGGGAGGTCGCGGTTCGCCGGCGCGCGATCTACTGGGCCGCGCGGGCGCGGGAGCGGAGGGGCGACGCCGCCTCGGTGGCTTCCGCGCACACGCTCCTCGCCACCCTCGTGACGACCGGGGCGCCCGACCTCTACGCACAGTGGGCCGCGCGCTCTCTCGGGGTGCCGGTCTCGACGGCCTTACCGGTTCCCGGAGCCCACGAGGGCGGCCTCGACCTCCTGCCGGCGCTGGGCCGGCCCGCAGCCCCTTCGCGGGAGCTCCTCGCGCTGGGCCTCCCCGATCTCGCGGAAGACGCCGCCGAGCTGGAAGGCAGCCTGGACGCCGTTTTCGCCGGCGCCACCGCCTCCGAGCGGGGCGACTACCGGCGCGCGTCCTGGCTCCTGAAGACCCGCTACCCCGAGCTCGGCACGGCCGAGGAGGGCACCGTGCCGGCCGCGGTGCGGAAGCTGTTCTATCCCCGGGCTCACGGCGACCTCGTGGAGGGAGCCGCTGCGGAGTGGGGGGTGCCGCCCTCGCTCCTCTACGGCCTGATCCGCCAGGAGAGCCTGTTCCAGCCTCAGGCCAAGTCGCGCGCCGGGGCGCGCGGTCTGATGCAGGTCATGCCCGCGACCGGACGCTTCCTCGCGAGGCAGGCCCAGCTGCGCGGCGTGCCGAACCTCGACGACCCCCGGCAGAACGTGGCGCTCGGCACCCGCTACATCGCGCAGATGATCGCCACGTTCGGCGGGGACGCCGGCGCCGCTCTGGCCGCCTACAACGCCGGGCCCGGACGCGTGGTGCGCTGGCGGCGGGAGCGCGGGCACCTGCCCGAGGACGAGTTCTTCGAGTCCCTGCCGCTCTCGGAGCCCCGGCTCTACGTGAAGCGCGTGCTGTTCTACCAGGCCGCGTACGCGACGCTCTACGGGGGAGCCGGAGCGCCGGTGCTGCCGCCCACCGTGGGCAGCCTCAGGTAGACCGTCCCCTCAGGCGGGCGGGCGACTGCCGGGGCGCGCCGCGCTCTTTTTCTGGCAGGTCGCGCAGAGGCCGAAGATCTGGTGCACGTGCGAGGTCGCCGAGAACCCCAGCCGCTCGCAGACGACGTCCTGGAGATCCTCGATGGCCGGCTCGACGAACTCGATCACCTTGTCGCAGCCCGTGCACACGAGGTGATCGTGGTGCTCGCCCTTTCGCAGCCGCTCGTAGCGGTACTTCTCCTCGTTGAGCCGCACGCGCCCCACGAGGCCGATCTCGTGGAGCAGCTCGAGCGTGCGGTACACCGTGGCGCGGGAGACTTTCGTGCCCTTCTCGCGCATCCGGAGACCGAGGTCGTCGGCGTCGAAATGCCGGTGCGCGGAGAAGATCTCCTCGAAGACGGCCGTGCGCTCGCGCGTCGTCTTGAGGGCCTTGCGGCGGAGATAGTCCGCGAAGATCTTGCGTTCCTCGTTGATCGGCACGGCCGAAACGATAACCCAGGACGCGCTACTGCCTGTTGACGGCCTTGTCGTAGTCGAAGAACTTGATCTTGTAGTCCCGGTTCACCTTGGGGAGCGAGCCGCGGTACCGGTTGATGTAATCGATCTGGTTGCCCGAGGCGTTGCCCTTCGTGGCCTCGTACTTCGTGAAGTCCTTCTTGAACCAGTCGAAGATCTTCGAGAGAGTGACCGTCTTGGCGGCCTCGTCGACCGTGACGTTGCGCGCCTCGCCCACGAACTCGGTCATGCCCGCGTCGAGCTGCTTGTCGAGGAGGTCGCCCTCGAACGCCTCCTGCGGGAGCCGCGGACAGCCCTTGGACGCGCAGTTGAGCGCGGCGTGGATGCGCGGGTCCTTGAAGCCGTCACGCACGACGTCGTCTTCCAGGGCCTTGAGGCTCGTGGGCTTGGCGCCGCCGAGCACGACGCGGTCTTCCGTGAAGAACGCGATCCCGAACAGACCGCCGCCCCACACGCTGACCTTCTCGGGGCCGCGCGCGAGGACGCCCTTGATCGTCTGCGCGTTGTAAGCATTGATGTAGTACGCGAGCTTGTCGTTCTGCGTGGGGAACAGCTCCGGCTTGTTCGCGGGGCTCGTCGTCTCGATCGAGGTGAGGTAGCGATCGAGGTCGGCGCGATCCTTCGCGAGCGCGTCGTAGTTCACGTAGCCGCGGGCGTCGACGTACTTCTTCAGCACCTTCGTGAAATCCTCGTGCGAGAACTTCGACGCTGCCGAAGCGGGGGTCGGGGGCGCGACGAGTGCGGCCGCAGCCAGGGTGGCCGCGAGGGCGAGCTTCGATATCTTCAAGGGTCCTCCGCTTTCGTTTTCCGAAGAGTGTCCGGGATCTGCGCCGTTTCCGAGCGCAGGCCATGAGCTGGATCACCGGAGCGGCCGCGGGAATTCCCGGCGGTCCGGGAGGACCGCCCGCCACACTAGAATGGTCGCTCATGTCCCAGGCGCCGTCGCGGATCGACAACTATCGCATCGTCAAGCGCCTCGCCATGGGCGGCATGGCCGAGATCTTCCTCGCGGAGGACGAGCGGACCGGACGGACCGTCGCGCTCAAGAAGGTGCTGCCGCAGGTCGCGAACGATCCGGACTTCATGGACCGCTTCTTCCACGAGATCCAGATCCAGATCTCTCTCAAGCACAAGAACGTCGTCGAGCTCCTGGACTGCAGCCCCTCGCGGCAGAACGCGTACATCGTCATGGAGTTCGTGGACGGCGGGTCTCTCACGAGCCTCCTCCTCACGGCGCGGCGCTTTCCCTGGGAGGTCGCGGCCTACGCGGTGGAGCAGGCCCTCCGGGGCCTCCACGCCGCGCACCGCAAGAACATCGTCCACCGCGACGTGAAGCCCCAGAACATCATGTGGACGAAGGACGGCCACGTGAAGATCGCCGACTTCGGCATCTCGAAGGCCGAGCACATGACGCGCCTCACGGTCACCGGCACCGTCGTGGGAACGCCCGCCAACATGTCCCCCGAGCAGGCCCGCGGCGAGGTGCTCGACGCCCGCAGCGACCTCTTTTCCATGGGCACGGTCCTCTACGAGCTCCTCCTCGGCTCGAACCCGTTCTCGGCCGATTCGGTCGCGGCCACCCTGCGGCGCGTGGTGGACATCGAGCCCGACCCGCCCTCGCTGGCGGACTCGACGATCCCCCCCTCCCTCGAGAGGGTCCTCCGGAAGCTCATGGCCAAGGACCGCGAGAAGCGCTACGCGAGCGCCGAGGAGGCCAGCGAGGCGCTCCGGGAAACGCTCGCGCAGGAGGGCTTCCTCCAGGTGGGGGCCTTGTTCCGCGCGTTCGCGGCCGACCCGGCGGCGTTCATGAAAGACCGCGCCAGACGCCTCGCCCAGCTGCACGGCGAGCGGGCCGAGAAGCTCCTGGGCGACGCGGCGGCACCGCCCGAGGAGGCGCTGTGGGAGGCCTACAACACGCTGGCCGCCGCCCCCGGCGACGCCCGCGCCGAGACGCTCTTTCGCACCGCGTCCCTGCGTGCGGGCCAGCGCGACAAGCCCGTCGACAACGCGCGCATCCGGCAGCTCGAGGAGCAGATCCGGACCGATCCCGAGAACGTCGCGCTCCTGCTCCAGCTCGCCAAGCTCTACCGCCTCGAGAAGGACTTCCTCAGCCTCATGAAGTTCTTCAAGAGGCTGCAGGCGGTGGCCCCGGGCGACGCCTACACCCAGGGCCAGATTGCGGCCCTCGTGGGCGGCGGCGCCGGCGCGACCGGAGTTTCGTACCCCGCTGGAACCGCGGCGGTTCCCTCCGCGCGAACGCGGGTCAGCCCTGCCGTGCCCGTGCTCGAAGACGACCCCCCTCCGGTCTGGCCCAAGGTGCTCGCGATCGGAGGCGTCGCCGCTGCCGTGCTGTTCGCCATCTGGTGGTCCCGCCGGCCCGACCCCCTCGCACCCGGAGCCGAGGAGCGAGAACGCGCCGAGGCCTTCGTGAACCTCCTCAAGAAGGCCAAGGACGATCCCGCCCCGGCCGCGGCGCAGGCTCCCTCCGACGACGACGCGCTCCGCAACGCGCTCGAGAAGGGCGCGCTCCTCGAGAAGGAGAGCGGCCCCTCCGCGGCCATGGCGCACTACAAGGAGATGCTCGGGAAGATCACGCGGGCCGAGTCGCGGGGCTCGCTCCTCCTCGTGCTGAGCGAGACGGCTCTCCGGGGCGGGGACGCGGCGGAGGCGCTCCGGGCTCTCGACGAGGCCGCGCGCGTGTCGCCCGCACACCTCGTGACGGCCCGGTTCCGGAAGGCGGCGATCTACGAGGCGCAGAAGAACGACAGCGCCGCGCGCGCGGTCTACGACGAGCTCCTCGCGAGCTCCGACCCTGCCGTCCGCGTCACGGCCACCCTCCGGCTCGCGCTGGCCGCCGACCGTGCCGGGGACACGGGCCGGGCGCTGGTCCTCTACGAAGAGGTCCTCGCCAAGGCTCCCGACTCCCCCGACGCTCTCACGGCGCGACTGGGTGCGGGCGCCCTCTACCGCGTGGCCGGGCGCGTCGCCGACGCGCGCCGCTGCTTCGAGGACGTGGTGCGGAAGGCCCCCGGAACCGATCAGGCGAGGAGCGCGGAGAAGGCGCTCGAGGGCCTCGGCGCCCCGCCGGCCGCTCAGATGCCGTGACCTCGAGATGAAGAGCCATCGCAAGGTCCTCACGTTCCACATCCCCACCCGGATCGGCTTCGTCAACATCACGCCCGAGGTCGCGGCCGCCGTCGCGGAGAGCGGGGTCAGCGAAGGGCTGTGCCTCGTGAACCCCATGCACATCACCGCCTCCGTCTATGTCAACGACGACGAGGGAGGCCTCCTTTCGGATTACGAGCGCTTCTTCGAGGAGCTCGTCCCGCACGAGCCCACGGCCCGCTGGCGGCACAACCGCACCGGCGAGGACAACGGCGACGCGCACGTGAAGCGCCAGCTCATGGGTCAGCAGGTCGTCCTCGCGATCACCGCGGGACGCCTCGACTTCGGCCCCTGGGAGCAGGTCTTCTACGCCGAGTGGGACGGACGGCGCACGAAGCGCGTGCTCGTGAAGATCATCGGAGAATAGGAGCGCCGTGAGCGATCCGCGCAAGCTCCCCGTTCCGAGCCTCGGGCCCGCCCGCTTCCGATCGCCCCTCCGGCTGTCCCGCGTGGCCGGGGCCGGGCTCGGCCGCTTCGTGCCCGACGACACCTGGGTGCGGCGCTCCGTGGACGAACCGCCGCGCGAGGCCGAGGACGAGCTCCTCGAGAAGGCCGGCCCCAGAGAGATGCTGTTCTTCGACCCCGGAGCGGCCCGGGCCGCGGTCGTGACCTGCGGGGGCCTCTGTCCCGGGCTCAACAACGTGCTGCGCGCGCTGTTCCTCGAGCTGCATTTCAACTACCGCGTGACCGAAGTGCTCGGCATCCACGACGGCTACCTCGGGCTCAACCGCAAGGACGGCCGCCCGCCGCTCGTCCTGACGCTCGACGACGTCGAGGGGATCCACCGCGACGGCGGGACGCTGCTCGGCACCTCGCGGGGCCCGCAGGACGTCTCCACGATGGCCGACACGCTCCTCGAGTGGGGCGTCTCGATGCTGTTCACCGTGGGGGGCGACGGCACCCAGCGCGGCGCCCTCGCCCTCGCGCGCGAGCTGGCCCGGAGGAGCGCTCCGGTGGCCGTCGTGGGAATCCCGAAGACCATCGACAACGACGTCGCCTACTGCCAGCGCACGTTCGGCTTCCGCACGGCGGTGGAGGCGGCCCAGAACGTCCTGCACGCCGCGCACAACGAGGCCCGTGGAACCCCGCGCGGCATCGGCCTCGTGAAGCTCATGGGGCGGCACGCCGGCTTCATCGCCGCGACGGCGACGCTGGCCGCGGGCGACGTGAACTTCTGCCTGGTGCCCGAGGTGCCGTTCACGCTCGACGGCCTGTTCAAGGCCCTGTCGGCGCGCATGGACGATCGCGGGCATTCGGTGATCGTGGTGGCCGAGGGCGCGGGCCAGGACCTCCTCCGCGCGGAGGCCGGTCACGAGGAGAACGCCCGGGACGCCTCGGGCAACGCGCGGCTGAAGGACATCGGGCCGTTCCTGAAGACCGAGCTCTCCGAGCGCTTCGCGGCGCTCGGAAGGCCCGTCGAGATCAAGTACATCGATCCCAGCTACGTGCTCCGCGGCGGACCCGCCAACTGCGAGGACGGCCTCCTGTGCGACCGCCTCGCGCGGAACGCCGTGCACGCCGGGATGGCGGGACGTACGGAGACCATGGTGGGCTACCTCAACGGCACGTTCGTCCACGTCCCCATCGAGCGCGCCGTCTCCGGGCGACGGCGCCTCGATCCGGAAGGGGATGCCTGGGTCTCGGTCCTGGCCGCCACGGGCCAGCCTCCCAACATGGTCTGAGCCGGCGGGCGCGAGAACCTACCCGCGCGCCTCCTCACCGCTCCAGCCCTCGGCCTCGAGACCGAGCGCGATGAGCGCCTCGCCGAGGCGCTCCCCGGCGACGTCGTCGAGCGCGGCGGCGAAGCGGGCCTTGACCCGCTCCTCCCGCGCCGCGTCGCGGAGCGGACGGCCCTGTGCGCGCTTCACCTCGGCCACGAGCCGGCAGAGCTCGAGGCGCTGCGTCACGAGCTTCGAGATGCCGGCGTCGACCGTGTCGATCGCCCGGCGGATGCGCTCCACCGAGTCGCTCTCCCGGGGCACGAGGCCGAACGAGTCGCAAAGATCCTCGAGATCCTCCGGGAGGAGCGCCTGCGGCCCGTCCGACAGCGCCGTCTCGGGCATGTCGTGCACCTCGATCATGAGCCCGTCCGCACCCGCGGCCCACGCGGCCCGGGAGAGCTGCGGCACGAGGTCGCGCCGCCCCGCGGCGTGCGAGGGATCGACGAGGAGCGGAAGGTGCGTGAGGCCCCGCGCGGCCACGAGCCCGCAGAGGTCCAGCGTGGAGCGCGTGGACCTCTCGAACGTGCGGATGCCGCGCTCCATGAGCATCACGTCGCGCGCGCCCGCCGCGAAGAGGTACTCGGCAGCCGAGAGCCACTCGTCGACCGTGGTGCCGAAGCCGCGCTTGAGGAGGATCGCCCGGCCGCTGCCGCCGGCTTCCTTCAGGAGGTCGTAGTTCTGGCAGTTGCGGGCGCCGATCTGGAGGATCTCGGCCTTCTCGGCGAGCTTTCCGACCTGCGAGGGAGCCATGACCTCGGTGACGATGGGGAGGCCCACGGCGTCGCCCGCGGCCCGGAGCCACGCGAGCCCCTCGAGGCCGTGGCCCTGGAACGCGTGCGGCGAGGTGCGGGGCTTGTAGACGCCGCCGCGGAGAGCCGTGGCCCCCGCGCGGGAGACGGCCTTGGCGAGCCGCAGGATCTGCTCGGGAGATTCCACCGCGCAGGGACCGGCGATGACGGCACGCGCGCCGGCCCCGACCGCGAAAGGCCCGATCGCGACCCGCGTGAGGGGGATCTGCGCGGTGACCTGGGGGGCGTCCTTGAGCCGCGGCTCGGGCACCGCGCGGGGCGTCTCCCCGATCCAGAGGAGGTCCTTGGCCGCGCCATTCACGCGCGTCGCCACCACGGTCGTCTTCGCCTCGGGCACGAGCGCGAAGCCCCGCACGGGGGCCTCCGCGGTGCCGGGCAGCGAGAGGAGCTCGGCGCCGGCATCGTGGAGAAGGGCCTGCAGCTTGGGGCCCGCGTAGCGCACGACGCGCGGCACCGGACGCGGAACGGCGGGGCCGCATTCGGGGTCGGCCACGGGCACGGCGCGCTGCGAGGAGAGGAGCTGGAGCCTCAGGAACCGCGTGGAGTTGGGCTTCACGTCGGAGACGTCCTCGAGGAGGACCACGAGGCCCGCCTCGAGCGCGGCCTCCTCGGAGCACACCGCCGCGCGGTTTCCGCCCCGCTCGGCGACGTCGGCCGCGGCCCACGCGGTGTCGGGCGTCTCGATCGCCTCGGCGCCCAGCTCGGCGACGAGCTTGCGGCACTGGCGGAGGGCCGGGCTCTGGGAGAGAACCTCCTTCACGTCCTCGAGGGCGGTGCCGCGCGGAGCGGCGAGCACGAGGCGCACCGGCACCGGGATCTCCTCGGTGACGGCGAGTGCCGTCGTCGTTTCGGCCAGGGCGGCCCAGAGCGCCTCGAGCGGCTCGACGACGGGTCCCACGACCTTGTTCTGGACGGGCAGGAGCGCGCAGTCGACCTCGCCCGCGAGGAGCGCGCCGAGGAGCTTTCCGAACGTCGGGTACGAGACCGGCCGGCCGCACCGGACGGCAGCACGCGCCCCAAAAGAGCCCGGCTGGCCCTGATAGCCCGCCTGCGGAACGTCGCGGCGGAGGGGGTCGTTGCCGAGCTCGTCGAGGATCTTCGTGCTGGGTTTCATCGGTGGCTCCTTCTTTCGTTCTTCGTTGTCGTTACCGTGAATGAAGCGTCTTCGGGGGGCCCGGGGGGATCGAGAAACCCCCGGGAAAATCAAAAGCCCCCCTCCGCTTCGACTGCGGAGGGGGGCTTCGATGACGTCGCCCTTGATGGATGCCGTTCGCTCTAGGTCGCGCCCGTTCCCCCTCCGCACGCCGAATACCAATACTCGGCAATGGGAGTAAAGGTAAACACGCAGGCGGGGGCGCAGGTCGAGGGCATCACTGAGAAAAGGGTACGACCCTTGTCAAGCCCTCTCGTCTTTTTTCGGCATCAGCATCCACGAGAGGATCGTCGAGACGACGGAGATGATGAGCGCGCCCACGAAGGCCGGGCCGAAGCCGTCGACCACGAAGTCGATGCCTCCCACCTTCGCGAGCCACCCCGTGAACATCAGGAGGAGCGCGTTGAGCACGAACGTGAAGAGCCCCAGGGTCAGGAGGATCACGGGACACGAAACGAACGTGAGGAACGGCCTCACGAGCGCGTTCACGAGGCCGAAGAGGATCGCGACGGCCGCGATCGACGGCCACCCTCCGGCCCGGATGCCCGGCACGAGGTAGTCGGCGGCGGCCAGCGCGAGCGCGTTCACGACGAGGGAGACGAGGAGTCGCATCGGGGAAGAGTCTACGCGGGTAGACTCGGGTCCGGATGAGCCAGAAGTACAAGCAAAAGGGCTATCAGGACTCGGGCCCCAGGACGAGCTCCGCAACTCCCGGGGCGCGCTCGCAAGGCTTCCCGGACGATCGGCCGGCCCGCCTCGAGGGCGCCCCTAAGGGCCGCGGGGCCGACCGCGATCGCGATGAAGTCTTCCGCTGCAAGGCCTGCGGCGAGAAATCCGATATCGAGTTCCCCGTGACGGCCGCGTGCAGGAAGTGCGGGGTCGCGCTCCACTCGTGCCAGCAGTGCCGCTTCTTCGACGGAGCCGCGCGATTCCAGTGCCTGAAGGAGATTCCGGCGCCCATCGCCTCGAAGACGAAGTTCAACGAGTGCGCGCTCTACGCGCCGTCGGTGACGCTCGACCTCCGCGGCCGCAGCGCGCAGCCCTCTCCCGACGGAGCCCGCTCGGCGTTCGACGCTTTGTTCCGCAAGTGAACCTGGGGGCACCAGGGCCGGTCGCGGCTACTTCGTTCCGAGCAGCAGCGCGCTGACGGCCGAGAGGATCGCGAGCACCACGAGCGCCACGGTGAGGAAGCGGTCCTCGTGGGACGAGGGGTCCTTCAAGCCTGGGAACGCGAGCATTCCCGAGAGCGTGAACAGCGCGGCCACGAGCCACCAGGGGAGCTGCCCCGAGGCTGCGCCGAGCATCAGCATGCCCCCGGCCATCGACGCCACGAGCGCCTGGATGCCGCGGCTCCTGAGCTCGTGCGACTCCGACTTCGTCGTTCGGAAGACGAGCAGCAGGGCGAGGAAGGCCGTGAAAAAGCCGAGCACCACCGGGATGAGACCGAGGAGCACCCGGTCGAACTGCTGTTCCGTCATCTCCCCCGAATCTACATCCCGGACGCGCCGTCAGCGGGGCGGACAGAAGTCGCAGCCCGGCTCGAGCGCGCGCGCCCGTGCGAATACCCCGGCCAGGCGCTGGCGCACCTCCGCGCCATCGGCGCCCCGCTGCTTCTCCCAGGCCGCGCGTTCCTCCAGGAGCCCCGCGAGGCTGCGGAGGCTGTCGAGGTTCGTCGGGCGGGCCGCGAGCGCCTTCTCGTAGGCCTCCTCACCCTTCTGGAAGTGGCTCGCCGCGGAGGCTTCACCCGCGCGGGCCGCGAACCGCGCGCGCAGGAGGTACACGTACGCGAGGTTGTTCATCGCGAGGGACTCGCTGGGGTTGCGCCTCAGGGCCTCGAGGCAGGCCTCTTCGGCGGCCGCGAGCGCTGCGCCGGGATCCTCGCCGCTCCGGTGCTGCCATTCGGCCAGGCCCACGAGCGGGTTCGCCTTGTTGGCGAGCGCGCTGGCCAGCGCGGGCGCGCTTTCGATGGCCTTGTCGAAGGCCGCGACGGCGGCCGCGTAGGCCGCGACCGGGGAGCCGCCCCGCGCGGCCTCCTCGTCGCCGAGGCTCTGCTCGGCCAGACCGAGGTTCGCGAGCGCCGCCGGGTGCTGAGGGTTTCGCTCGAGGGCCTTCCGAACCGCCGCGGCCGCCCTGCGGTAGTAGGGTCTCGGATCCTCCTTCCGCCCGGCCATCACGTCGCCCAGCCGCCCCAGAGCGCTGCCCGCGAGGTTGAAGGGTGCCGGGTCGGCCGGCGCGAGGCGCATCCCTTCCTCGGCGAGGCGGATGCACTCGAGGAGCGACGGGACCGAGTCCTTGCCTTCGGCATAGAGCTCTTCGCCCCTCCAGAAGAGCGCCAGGGCCTCGAGCCGGTACGCCTCCCCATCCCCCGGGTCCAGGCTCCGGGCGGTGCGCGCGGCCTCGGAGGCCTCGCGAAACGCCTCGGCTCCGGGCTGCCCCGAGAGCACCAGGGCTTCGTAGCGCTTGGCGAGCGTGAGGGTGAGGAGGCGCGCGAGCGAGGGCTCCGAGCGGGCGATCTCGAGCCCCTTGCGGAGAACGGCGGCGGCCTCGTCGTAGGCCCGGCGCGCGCCGGGCACGTCGCCCGTCTCGTTGAGCTTCGCGGCCGCCAGCAGGCTGGCTTCGCCCGAAAGCGCGAGCGCCTCCCACGAGACCGGCGACCGTTCCGCCGCGGAGCGCCCCTGGGCGGCGGCCTCCGCGTAGCGCCCGTCGTAGAGCGCCACGTTTCCCGCAAGGAGGAGGCTCTCGGCGGTCTCGGCGTTCGTCGCGAGACCGAGGTAGGCGAGAGCCGGGGCACGCAGCTCCTTCTCGAGCTCGAGACGCCTCTTCCCGCGAAGCTCCCGGGGCAGCCGGTCGAGCCGCGCCAGCTCGGCCTGGAAGAGCTTGCCGTACGAGAGGCCGAGCGACAGGGCGGTCTCGGGCGTCCGAAAGCCCGCGTTCCAGGCGGACTCGAGGGTCTCGCGGGCGGCTCGCGGCTGATCCAGCGCGAGGAACGCGCGCCCCGCGGCCAGGAGCGCCGGAGCTCTGCGGGAGGCTTCGAGCCCTGAGGCCTCGGCGGCCAGCGCCAGGGCCTTCTTCCCGAACGCCGCTCTCTCTCGCCGCACGTCGTGAACGGGCAGCATCGCGCTCGTCCGCACGAGGGATTCGATGCGCTCGGCCTCCTGCCCGAAGCGCTGCGCCACGCGGGCGCGCTCGAGCGCGTCGCGCCGGGCCGAGAGCGCGGAGGCCAGGAGACCGCCCGCCACGAGGAGCGCGGCGAGACCGAGGCCCACCGCCACGCGATGCCGCCTCAGGGCTCGCGCGAGGGTCTCCCGCCGGGACAGAGGCCGGGCCTGCGTGGGCAGTCCGGCGGCGAGCCGGGAGAGGTCCTCGGCGAGAGCGAGCGCGGAGTCGTAGCGATGGCCGGGCTCCCGCTCGAGGCAGCGCGCGACGATGGCCTCGAGATCCCTCGAGACCGCGGGGGCGAGCGTCCGGAGACGCGGCGGCTCCTCGTTGACGATCTTCAAGAGCAGCTCGGCGGCCGAGCCCGCGTGGAACGGCGTCCGCCGTGTGAAGAGCTCGAAGAGGGTGACGCCGAGCGCGTAGACGTCGGTGCGGCGGTCGATGCGCTCGTTCTGGCCGAGCGCCTGCTCGGGCGCCATGTAGGCGGGCGTTCCCACGATGAGCCCGGCCACGGTCAGCGTGGCCGACGCGGCCTGCTGGCGGGCGAGGCCGAAGTCCAGGATCACGGGCCTTTGACCCTGGGCAGCGACCATGACGTTGTCGGGCTTGAGATCGCGATGGACGAGCCCGGCCCGGTGCGCGGCGTGGAGCGCCTCGGCCACGCGCCGCACGATGTCGATCTTCTCTTCGGCACGGAGCGCCCACGACGACTGCGACAGCGTCTTCCCGTCGATGAACTCCATCGCGATGTAGGCCGTCCCGGCATGCTCTCCGGCCTCGTAGATGCGGCACACCCCCTCGTGCGTCACCTGCGCCTGAGCCCGCGCTTCCTGCACGAAGCGGCGCAGGAGATCGGGCTCCCCCCGCCTCAGGACCTTCAGCGCGACCAGCCGGTCGAGCTTCGTGTCCCGCGCGAGGTACACGCGCCCCATGCCGCCTTCGCCGAGGACCCGCTGGATGACGTAGCTCCCGATCTCGCGCGGAACCTCGGGCGGCAGGGCCAGCGGGATCCCGTTCGCGTCCTTCTCGAGGACCTCGGTCTGCTGGAAATCGGGGGGCATTGCGGTCTCTAGCTTGCCACGGGCGGCGCGATCGACCAGAGTGAACGCGAGTGGAAGGGCCGTCTCCGACCCGCGTCCCGGTCGTCGTCCTCGAGGACGAAACGGCCGACCCTCGAAAGTTCGAGGGCGAAGCGAGCTTCTCGCGGGGCTGGCTCAAGCGGGGCCTGCTCGGGACGCTCCTCGTCCTCGCGTCCCTGGCCTCGCTCACGTTCGCCGTGCTCGTGAGGTGGCGGTGGGGCATCGGCCGCCACGCGGGGCCGCTCACGAGCGCTCTCCTCTGCGGCCTGCCCGCGATCGTCACGGGCCTGCTCCTCTTCTTCGACCGGAAACGGGCCGAAGAGGAACGGTCTCTCCCGGTCGCGGCGGCAGTCGCCACCGCGCTCGTCGTGCTCTTCGCGTTCTACCTGCTCTCGCGGTCTCCCTTCTACCGCTATCGCTAGAGAGACCTGGAAACACGGCGGTCCGGCAGGACCGCCTCAGGCAGTCCCGCGGACTGCCCAGCCCACGCAGCGCGCCGGCAGGAACAGGAGCTCTTTCACGAGGAGCAGCGAGCCGCCGATCGCCCAGCCGGCGATCCGGAACGGCAGCGCGAGCAGCCAGAGGACCGGATACAGCACCAGCACCACGATCGCGAGCGGCCAGCACACGACGGCGAGGAGGAGCCAGAGCAGCAGCTTGATCATGTCCCTGAATACGAAAAACCGGAGGTCCGGGTTCAGTACTTCGGGAGGCTCGGGTCGATGCGCTCGGCCCACGCGTTGATGCCGCCGGTGACGTTCCAGACCTTGCGGAAGCCCGAGTCGAGAAGGAACTGCACGGCCTGCGCGCTGCGCCCGCCCATCTTGCAGTGGACGACGATCTCGTCGGCCGTGGACAGCTCGCCGACGCGCGCGGGCAGCTCGCCGAGAGGGATTTTCACGGAGCCCGGCAGCACCGAGATCTCGAGCTCGTGGGGGTCTCGCACGTCGAGGAGAACGAAGTCGTCGCCGCGCGCGCGGCGGTCGCGGAGGTCCTCCACCGTGATGGCCGGCAGGGCGCCCCGCTTCTCCTCCTCGGCGCGCTGCTTCGGGATGCCGCAGAACTGCTCGTAGTCGATGAGCGTCTTCTGCGCGGGGTTGTCGCTGCACACCGGGCAGTCCGGGTTCTTGCGCAGCTTGAGCTCCCGGAACTTCATCGAC
>JAEUQS010000729.1 GCA_016789625.1 Acidobacteriota bacterium
CGGCGCTTCGCCGGAGCGCGAGCGCACGGCTCGCGAGCGCCACCGCGAACCTCAGGGTGTCGCCGGGCTGGGGCTCGAGGAGCTGAAAGAGAGTCCGGTCGACCTCGGGCCCGGGATGCCGAAGCGGTTCTTCGGGAGGAACGAGCAGCCGTATGGCGGCCAGCCTCTGTTCCCACGCCGTCGTCGCCGCGGTCGCAACGCGTATCAGCTCCGCGACGTCCATGGCGTCGGGGGTCTCGAGCCCGGCCGCCGCCACCGCGAGGTCCCTTCGCCGCTCGGCACTGAGACCCCGCGCGAGGTCCCGTGCGCGATCGGGCGCAACCCTCGCGAGCGCGGCGAAAACCTGACGGGCGGCATCGCCGGTGGTTCTCTCGAGCCACAGTTCCAGGGCCGGAATCGCCGAGGCCGGATCGCTGCGGAGCAGCTCGCGAACGGCCCACATGCTGCCCGGCTCCTCGGAGGAGGCCCACGCCGTCAGCACCTCCGTCCGGCCGGCCGAGCGGATCTTCCGCAGGGCGACAGCGCACTCGCTCTTCAGCTGCTGCGCCGGCTCGGAGTCGTCGAAGCGAGACGCCTGGATCTCCTCGATCCGGCCCGCGAGCTCGCCAAGTGCCTGGTTCCCTGCCATGCGGACCGTTGCGGACACCATGGCGAAGGAAAGGTCGCTGGCGTCGGGCGAGAACCGGGCGAGCAGCCTCGCTCCGCGTTCCGTGAGCTTGTCGCGCTCCGCTTTCGACAGCGGCGGATCGGGAAGATCGTGATCGAAGACGTGCTGCCCGGCCTCGGGCGCGAGAGCGACCCAGGCGCGGCCCAGGCGCTCCGGCAAGGCCTCCTCGAGAAGGTAGGTGGCCAGGCTCAGGGCGATGGCGTCGGAATAGCCGCCCGTCCAGCGTTCCGCGACACTTCCGAAGGGTGTTCCCGAGACCTTCGTCAGGATGACTCCCTTCGGGCCCCTCGCCTCCACCTCCGCCGAGCCGTCGGCTGTGGAGGCCAGGAAGGCCTCATCGGGCCGCTTGCCTTCGACCTCCGAGCTCCGCACGTCCTTCAGCGCGACGACTACGTTGAGGACGTGCCGTGCCTCTCTGTAGGGAATCGGCAGCTCACGAACCTCGTAGGTCTCGCGGTCGTCGACGAGGTCGCGAAACACCGTCCCCGCCGTGCTCGTCTGGACCCGGACGAAGGATGAGCCTCCCGGCGCCACCTTCAGGAACGTGTGGACACTCGACCGTTCGTAGCAGGGCGCCGAGCGTGCCGTCCCACGCACCGTGCCCGTCGCGAGCGTTCGGCCAGGGGCTCTCATGGAGAGCTCGTAGCCGCTTCGGTGATGCGCCGTGCGGTTGGTCTCGACGAGCGCGAGGGCGGCCTCGCGAGGGGGAAGGTCCCAGAAGCGGGCGGGCAGCCGGTTCAGCTGAAACGCCTCCATCTCGAGCTGGCTGACGCTGCTGCCCTTTCCCATGTAGCGCAGGATCTCGGCGTTCGTGAGCGAACGCAGCGACCCGGCAACGTACGGTTTGGCTGCCGCCACGCGGCGGGCCACTTCGGGCGAAACCCTCTCGAAGGGATCGACCGGCGGGACGAATTCCGGGTCCGGGGGAAATTCGAGGCCTTCTGCCCGGAGCCGCTCGAGCTCCCGCCAGACCTCCCCCGCGTGCAGCACCCGAAAGTGATCGCCGGCCGCGGGCCCGGCGAACCTCCTCGCCTTCTCATCCCACCGGAACGTCACCTCGGGGCGGACTCCCTCGGCGGTCACCGGTCCGACCTCGATCTCCACGCGGCCTCCGCGGCGCACGAAGCGGTAATCCCATTCCTCCCGTTCGCCCCAGTTGTAGAGAACGGCAAACCGAGGCTCCGCCACCGTTCCGATCGTCGACACCTCGAGAACCTGGACGCGAGCCACGCCGTCGATTCCGTAGTTGGTGCGACAGGCCCGTTCGATGAGCCCGTCGCCATCGAGGTCCTCGACGATCCCATCGTCGAGGACGTTGTTTCCACCGAATGGCGCGATGCGCTCGCCCGTGGCCGAGAACGCGTCGATCAGAAGCTCGGACCGGCGCCGAAGGACCCCTTCCAAGAGACGCGGAAGGAGAGGTGGCGTTCCGGGGTTCTCATCGAGAAACCGGCTCAGCACCAGATAAACGGGCGGGAGGCCTCCACGCTGCGGGCAGAGGACGACCTCGGGCTCGCGGTGCCCGGCGCGAAACGTCGATTCGTCTCCGGCCTCCTCGGGATTGGCACGGCGCGACAGCTCGTAGTACGCCGCGCCCCGCGTCTTCACCTCCAGCAGGCGGAGCACGAGCTCTCCGCCGGAAAGCCTCTTCGAGGGCTTCGCGGCCTGCACTGGGCCGGTATCGCCGAGCCAGGTGGCGGCCAGGATCAGATAGACGAGGGCTCTCATGGGCAGGCTCTCCTGCGCCCGGTCCATACAGGGTAGCAAGAGAGCCTGCCGGTCAGGGTTGGCCGATCAGAGTGCGCGAAGGAACGCCAGCAGATCCTTCTTCTCGGGTTCCGCGAGCTTGGTGCCCAGGATGAGATTGAAGAACTCGATGGTGTCGTCGAGCGTCAGGAGGCGGCCGTCGTGGAGGTACGGCGGCGAGTCCTTGAGGCCCCGCAGCGGGAACGTCTTGATCTTGCCGTCGGTCACGGCACGGTGGCTGCGGATGAGCTTCGGCTCGAAGAAGCGGCCGGTCTGGAGGTCGTGCATGCTGTTGTCGGTGTAGTACGGCGCCGGATGGCACGTGCCGCACTGTGCCTTGCCGAAGAAGAGAACCTGACCCCGCATCTCCGCGGGCGTCGCCTTCGCCGGGTCGAGCTTGCCGTCGACTCCGAGCTTGGGCGCGGGCGGGAAGTCGAAGAGGGCCTCCATCTCGCTCATGAAGTGCACCTGGCTTCCCCGCTCGAGGATATTCACACCCTTCTTGGTCGCCTTCTCGGGATCCCCGTCGAAGTAGGCGGCCCGCTGCTCGAACTCGGTGAAGTCCTCGACGGACTTCAGAGCCCTCTGGGAGCCGAAGAGGCGCTGGACGTTGACGCCGCGGAGCGTAGGCGTCTCGATGCGGTGGCGGAACTCCTGGGGCCGGATGTCGCCGACGAGGTGCGTCGAGGCATTCGTATGGCCGTTGGCGTGACAGTCGAAGCAGGTGACGCCGAGGCTCGGGCGTTTGGAGCGGCGATCCTCGGTGGCGTTGAACTGCTGCTGCGGGAACGGCGTCACGAGGAGCCGCAGACCTTCGAGCTGCTTGGGGTTCAGGATTCCGGCGAAGAGGTCGTAGAAGTTCTCGCTCGTGACGAGCTTGCCCTGGGACACGTCGCCGAGATCCGGACGCGTGGTGAGGTAGATGGCCGGCGGAAACTCGGGGAGGAACTGGTCGGGGATGTCGAAGTCGAGATCGAAGCGGTTCAGATCGCG
>JAEUQS010000777.1 GCA_016789625.1 Acidobacteriota bacterium
CGTGTGGAGCTGCATGCGCTCCTTGGGCGTGAGCGCGCCGCGCTTCTCGAGATCCAGCGCGAAGAACAGGATCTCCTGGATGCGGTCCTGCGTCTGCGGAAGCTTCAGGAGCGACATGTCCATGAGGTAGTAGCTGTCGAGGTCCGGATCCAGGATGAGGTTGGACTTGTCGCCCACGTGGACGATGAGGCCCCGCACGTCGGCGATGAGGGAGGCGTGCGACGGCCCGCCCGCGGCGTCGCCCTTGGTTTTCACGTCGTCCCACGCGCGCCGGAGCGTCTCGACGGCGAGCTGGCTCCTCTTGTTCTGGGCGAGCCCCTCCGGCGAGGTCTCGAGGTCCTTCGCGAGACGCCCGTCCACCTCGGCGAGCTGGGAGAACGCGGCGTCGATCTGGCCCGCCTTGCGCGTCGTCTCCTCGGCGGCGTCGGCGATTCCCTCGGACGCGCGGCGCACCTGGAGCGCGTGCTCGGGGAGGAGCTCGAGCAGCCGCTCGAGGGGCCTCTGGTAGACGAGGCCCTGGCGCTCCTTCTCGGCGAAGTCGATGAACTCGCGGATCGCGCCCACGTAGAGCACCAGAAGAACGAGGATCGGGATCGTGAAGGCCACGATCACGACGAACAGCTTCTGGCGAACGGTCCAATTTCTCTTCATCGGGAGACCTCGCGACTCAGGTTCGGGTTTCAGGGAACGCGTCGAGCGCGTCGAGCTTCGAAAGATCGAGGACGAGGAAGAGCGAATCCCCGTCTCCCACGGCCGCGCCCAGGACGGAGGCCGGCACGAACCTCCGGAGGAGGCCCGGCAGCCGGCGGAGCCTCCCGAGCGGGAGATCGGAGAGTCCCAGGACCTCGGACACGCCGAAGCGCCCGCCCGAGGACGTCGCGACGGTGTGCGTGGAAACCCCGGACACCGGCGCGCCGAGAGCGGAAGCGAGGGCGGCCGCGTCGCCCGCCACCTCGACGGGTGCCACGTCGACCGACGCCACCTGCGGCACCGGGAGCCCGTACCGCCGGCCTCCCGAGGAAACGACGAGGAGCGTCAGGGCCTCGCTCATGCGCCCCGGGAAAGCGCCTCCACGACCCGGTCGACCGAGAGGAGCGCCACGAGGCTGCCGTCGGGGAGGAGCGCCTGCAGGGCGACGATGTCGGCGCCGCCGCTGCGGCTTGCCGGCACGGCGGCGACGAGATCGCCGATGCGGTCCACGAGAAGGCCGGCCCGCTCGCCTCCGGCATTCACCATCACGAGACGCGCATCGGGTCCCATGCGCGCCGCGCCCAGCCCGAGAAGCGTCGCGAGGTCGGCCACGGCGAGCACCTCGCCCCGGAGGTTCACGGCTCCGAGGAGCACGTCGGGCAGCCCGGGCACGGGGGTGATGGCGGGGAGCTTGGCGACCTCGGACACCTCGGACAGCCGCAGGCCGTAGAGCTCGCCCGCGACCCAGAACGTGAGGACGTCGAAGCTCTCCTCGGCAGCCGCCGCGGGCATTTCGGCAGCGCGCTCCGCCGCCGAGAGAAGGGCGTCTCCGTCGAAGCTCGTCGTCACGGGTGAAGGAGGGATGTTACGTCCGGGGCGGCGCGGCGCGGAGACCGATCTCTTCCGATTCGACGATCCGCACCCCGGGCTCCCCCCCGGCCAGCCCGATCAGCGCGCGGGCGACGTCCTCCGCCTCGACCGCGCGATAGCGGGCGAGGGGACCCACCATCGCGAAGCCCAGAGCCTTCGCGGCGAGGATGCCGAGCTTCTCGGCGGGCCGCGATTCGGCCCGCTCGCCGAGGAGGAACGACGGTCTGACGATGCCGACTCCGGGCACCCCGCTCGCGCGCACGGCGGCCTCGGCCTCCCCCTTGACGCGGCTGTAGAAGACGCTCGAGGACGGGTCGGCCCCGACCGCGCTCACGAGCCCGAAGAAGCGCGCCCCGCCCCGCGCCGCGGCCCGGGCCAGATTCGCGACCGCCTCGAGGTCGACCTTGCGGAACGCGGCCTGGCTTCCGGCCTTGCGAATCGTCGTGCCGAGCGCGCAGTAGACGTCGGCGCCCGCGAGCTCCTTCCGAGAGAGCACAAGCGCGTCGAAATCCACGCGGCGGGCGACGGCTCCCTCCGGCAGGGGCACGTCACGCCGCACGAGCGCGAGAACGGGGCCCCGCTGCGCGAGGAGCCGCACGAGGTGGCCGCCGACCAGCCCGGTCGCCCCGGCGACCAGAGCCTTGCGCTCACCCACCGAGCTCGGCCTTCAGCCTGGCGACCAGCTCGGTCAGATCGAGAACCGACTGCTCCAGCTTCGCCACGCGCCGCTCGAGGCTCTCGGGAGCCGCGCTCGTGACGAGGGGCGCCGCCTTCTCCGTACCGGGCGGGATGCCGCCCGCGAGATGGCTCCAGCGGGCTTCCTTGTGGCCGGGCCGGCGCGGCAGCTCGAAGACGAGCGGCTCGCCGTCCGCGGCCATGCGCCGGAGCGTGGCCTCGACCTCCTCGGGGGAGGCGAACGCGTGGAGCCGGTCGGCCCGTTGCCGGAGCTCGCCCGGCGTCTGCTCGCCGCGCAGGAAGAGGAGCGTGAGCACGGCCTTGCTCGAGGCGTCGAGGTCCCACCGCGCGTCCAGGTTGTGCTCCCAGCGCTCGCTGCGGGCCCCGTCGGCGCTCCACACGAGCACCAGCTCGCGCAGGCGGTCGAGAGCGCCCGCCACGTCGCTCATCGCGAGGTCCATCACCGGCTCGCGGCTGGACCGCTGGTTGCACGCCGCAAGGAGAGCGTTCGCCGTGAGCGGGTAGTACTCGGGCGTCGACTGCTGCTTCTCGAGCAGGCTCCCGAGCACGCGGATCTCCACCGGATCGAGCTCCCGAACGAGCTTCATTCCTCGTCTCCCTTGTCCGGAGCCGGAGCGCCCTGGGGCGGCAGCTCGCCGGACATCACCTGCCGCGCCTTCTCGAAGGCCTCCGGCATGCTGCGTGCGAAACGCCAGCGGGGAAAGTACGTCAGCCGGTCCACGCGGAGCAGCGTGTGCCGGGGCTCCGGCGGCAGCTCGGCGATGAGGATCTCGGTGCCCTGCGACCGGAGCTGGTTGGCCACCTGACGCAGCCGGTTGACGCCCGTCGCGTCCACGGTGGGCACGTACCGCATGCGCAGGACGAACACCTTGGGCACGTCGTCGAGCTGATCCAGAACGTGCTTGAGCTTGTCGGCCGCGCCGAAGAAGAACGGCCCCTGGACCTCGAAGACCTCGACGCCCTTCGGCACGGCGTCCCGCCCGAGCGTCTGGACCCGATCGTGGATCGCGAGGAACTCCTTCGAGTCCTCCTTCGCGCTGCGGCCTCTCAGATCGTCGGTGACGCCGACGACGTCGGTCACCTCGGCCATGCGCTGCATGAAGAGGAGCGCCGACATCACGACGCCCACCTGCACGGCGACGGTGAGGTCCACGAAGATCGTGAGGAGGAAGGTGAGGACGAGGACCGCGATGTCGCCCTTCGGCGCGAGGAGGAGCGCGCGGAACGAGCGCCACTCGCTCATGTTGTAGGCCACGACGACGAGGATCGCGGCCAGCGCGGCGAGCGGGATCATCGCCGCCCAGCGACCGAAGAAGAGGAGGATGAGGAGGAGCGTGATGGCGTGCACCATGCCCGCGACGGGGGTGCGTCCGCCCGACTTGACGTTGGTCGCGGTGCGCGCGAGGGCGCCCGTCGCGGGGATGCCGCCGAAGAGGCCCGACGCGATGTTCGCGAGGCCCTGCGCGACGAGCTCCATGTTCGACTTGTGCCTGGAGCCGATCATGCCGTCGGCGACGACGGCCGAGAGGAGCGACTCGATGGCCGCGAGGAGCGCGATGGTGAACGCCGGCGAGACGAGCTCGCGGATCTCCTTCAGCCCGATGCCGGGGTCGTGAGGCACCGGGATGCCCGACGGCACGGTTCCGAACCGGGAGCCGATCGTCTCGACGGGGAGCTGGAAGATCGCGACGGCCAGCGTCGCGAGCACCATGGCGACGAACGGGCTCGGGATCTTTTTCGTGACGCGCGGCCAGAGGAGGACGACGACGAGGGTGCCGAGGCCGACCCCGAGGGCCGCCGGATTGAACGTCGAGATGTTCTTTCCGTAGGCCTCCCACTTCTCGACGAACTCCGGGGGCACGGGGCCCATCCTGAGACCCAGGAAGTCCTTGACCTGTCCCGACAGGATGATGAGCGCGATCCCGCTGGTGAAGCCCGTGATGACGGGATACGGAATGAACTTGATGAGCGTGCCGAGCCGCGCGAGCCCGAGCGCGAGGACCATGACGCCCGCGATGACCGTGCAGGCCACGAGGCCCTGGGTGCCGTACTTCTGGACGATGCCGTAGACGATGACGACGAATGCGCCGGTCGGGCCGCCGATCTGCACCCGGCTGCCGCCCAGGAACGACACGAGGAAGCCCGCGACGATCGCGGTGTAGAGACCGCGGACGGGATCCACGCCCGAGCCGATCGCGAACGCGAGCGCGAGCGGCAGGGCCACGATGCCCACCACGAGGCCGGCCAGGGAATCGCGGACGAGGCCTTCGCGACCGTAGCCTTCCGCGAGGCATACGAAGAGCTTCGGGACGAAGGGGTTCCGGGCCAGCCTCTCGGCGAGAAGGGGGTTCTCCTTCAAGGGCCTCCGAGGATAGCTCTTCGCCGCTCAGGACCTCACAGCTCGAGGTGGACCAGCCGGTCGTACGGCAGCCGGATCGCGCGATAGCCCGCGACGGCGGCGCCGAGGAAGGCGCCGAGCAGGAGCGCGGGACCGCACTCGTTCCAGATGTAGAGGATCGCGTCGGGGCCGAAGAGGGCGGGGCCGCAGGAGGTGGTGATGCTCATGTCCATGCACTCTCGACCCCGCAGCCTCCGGGAAGTTCCCGGCGATCAGTTTCCGTAGTCGATGAACGCCTGCCCGATGCGCGAGGTGAGCACGTCGCGCACACCGACGAGGACGCGGCCGCTGCCCTTCGTCTTCACCGAGAGAGGCCTCCAGAAGAACGTCTTCGACGCCTGCTCCCACTTGTCCTCGGGCACCTTCACGTCGAACGTCTCGCGGTTGACCTCGCTCGTGGCGCCCTTGTCGTCGATCGCGACGACCATGACCTCGACATCGGCCACGCGCCGGTCGCCCTTGGGCAGGAACGTGAGCGCGCCGTACGGAATCGCGATCTCCATGGAGATCAGGTTCTTTCCCGCGGGTGCTTTCGCGTCCCGAGGCGGGAGGAGCTTGATGGGGAAGTCGCCCGCGGGCACCGGCGACTCGAGGAGCGCCGAGGCGAACTTGGAGTCGGCCCGCACGGCATCCGTCTGCGTGCGGTGCGCCTTCGGCGAGCGCACCGAGTAACCGGGCCTCCGCACCACGATTCGAACGGCTCTATTGGCGGTCGAGGCGTCCTTCGGCGTGAAGGCGATGCGGTAGGCGACCCGCAGGTCGTCGATCTGCCGCAGGAGCGGCTCGGCGAGCGTGCCGCGGAAGCGCTCGCCCCCGGTGTCGTTGGCAAGGACGATGTGGAGATCGTCGAGCGAGCCCTGCGCGTCGGTGGGGGCCCTCTGGGAAACGAGAGTCGACGCCGTGACCCCGGCTGACGGGTCGACCGCCACGACCGAGACGCGGGCGAGAACAGCTTGCTCGACGACCGTCGAAAGCTCTGTGAGGCGCTTCGGCCAGCCCGTGGGGGCTGCGAGGACGACCATCGTCTTGGGCTCCGGTCTCCCGGCGAGGGACAGCATGACGAAACCCAGAGAGCGAAGGAAATCGCGGGTCTCCACATCGGCCTCGGTGGCGGCGAGCACCCGGCCCGTCCGTGCGGCCGTACTGTTGGACCCCGTGGGCAGCACCGTCGCATCCTGAGCTCCGGTGGCGCGATACGGCTCGCTCTCGAGGCCGGGAAGCGGAACGGCTTCGGGGGACTGCGCGAAGAGCTTCTGGAGCGCCGACTCGACCCGCTCGGCCTCCGGCGTGAACGGCATGACGAGCCGCGTGCCGCGGTAGTTCCGGTAGATCGCCACGGGCTCGGCGTCCCGCTTCGCTCTCAGGATCGCGAGCGCCATCTCGAGCGCGCGGCTGCGATCGCCGCTCGCGATGTGCTGGTCGTCGATGACGAACACGATGCTCCGCGGGGGCACGACACCGCGTTCGGTGACCGGCGCGTCGGCCGCTGCTACGAGCGCGTCCCGCCCGTCGGGTCCGCCCGAGACGAAGTCGATGGGAACCTCGACGCCGCCGAGGAAGAGCTGGAAGTCCTCCTTGCGGAGGCCCACGGCGGGCTTGCCATCGGGACCGAGCACGATCGCGGCGACCTCCCCCGCGAGAACCTCAGCGGACGACGCGACCCGCTTGCCCGCCGGGTCCTGTGCGAGGAGGGCCGTGGGGACGGCCGTACCGAGGAGGAGGGCCGAAACCGTGACGGCAGCGCGCATCGTTCTCATGGTGTTCCTTTCGCCGGGAGAGGACGCTCTCGCGCCCGGGGCGCGATGTCGCAAACACCGTGCCTCGAACGGGCTTCGTTCGAGGGATGCGCCAGCGGTTGGTCGGGGTGGCCGGGATCGAACCGGCGACCTGTTGCTCCCAAAGCAACTGCGCTACCTCTGCGCTACACCCCGCTCGGGCTACGATTGTGCGTTCCCCGGCCCTTTCCCCGCAAACCCGATCCCGAGGAGGCATACACGTGGCCAAGAAGCCCGCCGGCAAGACCTCACCCATCGTGCTGCTCCACGGCATGGGCGGCTCACAGGCCGACTGGAAGGACGCGGGCAGGGCCCTCACCGGCCTCACGCCGTACGCGTTCGACCTGCCCGGAGCGGGCGGCGAGGCGCGCACCTCGAGCACGTTCGACCCGCCCTCGCTCGCCCGGTTCGTGCTCGCGAAGATGGACGCCGAGGGCCTCGAGACGGCGGCCCTCGCCGGCCACTCGATCGGAGCCCGCGTGGCCGGAGAGGTCGCGGCGCTCGCCCCCGGCCGCGTGACCGGCCTCGTCCTCGTGGGGCCCGTGGGCGCCGTGCCCTACGGCTTCACCGACAAGCTCAAGTGGAAGGCCATGTCGCGGAAGAGCGTCCTCTCGAGCGTGCCCGAGAGCTCGATGCGGAACGCCGCGAGCTACGGCTTCGAGGGGGAAGGAGCCGGGAAGAAGGGCTTCGTCGAGCGAGCGCTCGCCTCCCGCACCGGGAAGGACGCCTCGTTCGTGACGACCGCGGTCGAGAAGATGGTGGACGGCGTCCTGGACGCCCCGGCGCTCTCCGAGCGGCTCAAGGGCACGAAGACGCCGCTCCTCCTGCTCGTGGGCGAGAAGGATCCGCTCTCCCCGCCCGGCGACGCCCGCAAGCTCCTCGGCTCGCGCCCGGATGCCCGTTTCGTGGAGCTGCGGGGGCTCGGGCACTACCCGCAGATCGAGGATCCCGAGCGGGTCGCGAAAGAGATATCGGGTTTTATGAAGTGAGCGGGTCGCCTATATCTTGAAGGCCGCGGGGAGGCGTCCCTCGAGCGCGCTCCGCTGGGCGGCGAAGAGGGCCGCGAGGCCCGTGCGGGCCGAGCCCAGGAGGGCCGCCAGCTCCTCTTCCGAGAAGGCCCCCTTCTCGGCCGTGCCCTGGACCTCCACGAACCGGCCCTCCGAGGTGCCCACGACGTTGAGGTCCACGTCGGCGCTGGAGTCCTCGGCGTAGTCGAGGTCCAGGATCGGCGTCCTCACCTCGGCGCCGGGAACCCGCGCGGCGAGGCCCACCGACACGGCCGCCACGCAGCCCACGAACGGGTTTCCGCGCACGTTGTTGGCCGCGTGCAGCTTCGACAGAGCCAGGGCCAGAGCCACGAAACCCCCGGTCACCGATGCGCAGCGCGTGCCGGCGTCGGCCTCGAGGACGTCGCAGTCGAGCGTGATCGTGTGCTCCGGAAAGGCCTGCCGGTTCACGGCGCCGCGGAGCGCGCGGCCCACGAGCCGCTGGATCTCGAGCGTGCGGCCCGACTGCTTGCCGCGGGCCGCCTCGCGGGGTGTGCGGTCTTTCGTGGCGCGCGGCAGCATGCCGTACTCGGCCGTGACCCAGCCCTCGCCCGTGTCTCTCAGGAACGGCGGTACCCGCGACTCGATGGAGGCCGTGATGAAGACCTTGGTGCGGCCCTGGGTGTAGAGGCAGGAGCCCTCGGCCCAGCCCACGACGTCGCACTCGATCTTCACGGGCCGGAGGTCTGCGGGGGCGCGGCCGTCGGAACGGCGGAGATCACTCGACATCACCCGGGATCCTAAGGCAGGTCGACGAGCTCGAGGACTGCGGCCTCCCGGCCCAGGAACCGCCCGGCCACCCGGCCGAGCCGGGCGGAGGCGTCGGTCACGAGGAGATGGGTCTCCCCGTGCTCCTCTCCGGCGGGCGCCCAGGAGCCCTCGGGCAGCGTCGAGACGAGCGTCGCCGCGGCCTCGGCGGCCGAGTCCACGAGGATCGTCCCCGCGGGCAGGGCCCGCGCGATGGTGGCGGCGAGGAGCGGGTAATGCGTGCAGCCCAGCACCACGACGCGCGCGCCCGATGCCGCGACGGGCCCGAGGTAGCGCTTCGCGGCCGCGTCGGCGACCTCGTTGTCGGTCCAGCCCTCCTCGGCGAGCGGCACGAAGAGCGGGCACGCCACATGGAGCACGTCGCGCCCCGGCTCGAGCGCGCGAATCGCCCGGCCGTACGCGTCGGACGCGACGGTCGCCTCCGTGGCCAATACGGCGATGGGGGCGGTGGTTCCGGCCGCGGCCCGCACGGCCGCCCGCGCGCCCGGCTCGACGACGCCGATCACGGGCACGGGCGACAGGGCGATCATCTCGTCGAGCGCGAGGGACGACGCCGTGTTGCAGGCCACGACGACGGCCTTCACGCCGCGCGCGAGGAGAAACGCCACGGCACGCGTGGAGTAGCGCTTCACCGTCTCGGGCGACTTGGTGCCGTAGGGCAGGCGGGCCGTGTCGCCCAGGTACAGCAGGTCCTCGTGCGGAAAGCGGCGGGCCACGGCGTCGAGCACCGTGAGGCCGCCGACTCCCGAGTCGAAGAGGCCGATGGGGCGCGGATCGCTCACGCCGAGTCTCCGACCGCGGTGTTCACGGGACGCGGCGTCTTCGTGGGCCCCGGTGTCTTCGTGGGGCGCGGCGTGAGGGTCGGAGTGGGAGGAACCGGAACCGCAGGCTCCGCGGAGTCCGCTGGCCCTTCCCCTTCCGGCTTCGGTTCCGGTGCCGGCGTGGGCGTGGGCGGCTCGAGCGGGGCCTCGTCGGAGGCGCGGGTGGGATCGGGCACGAGCGGATGCGTGAGGTCCAGATGGCCGCCCAGCGTGTCCACGGGCTCGCCGCCCACGAGGAGCACGACCCGCGCGACATCGGGGGCGTTCTTCACGATCGAGAGGACGAGCGACTGGACCGCCATGTCTTCCTGGTGAGAGCCCGTCTCCCAGCGGGGCTGCTGGGGCATGAGATACCGCGGCGTCGGGGTGGGCGTCGGGGTGCCCGGAGCGGGCGGCCCTTCGAGCTCCGCGGCGCGAGCTTCCTCGGGAAAGGCGAGATCCACCACCGCGATGCCGTTCGCGAGCCGGAACGCGGCGCGCACCGTCCAGCCCTCGGGAAACGGACGCAGCAGCGCCGGATGCCGGGGACCCTCGAGAACCTCCCGCGCGACCGCCTTGAGGAACCCGATATCGTCGGCCGTGGCCGGGATGTCCCGGGCCTCGGGCCGCAGCTTCTCGTCGTCGAGGCTCTCGAAGTAGAGGGCGATGCGGCGCGGTGGAATGGGCGTCGGCGGCACGACGGGCGTGGGCTTCAGGGCGGGCACGGTCTTGG
>JAEUQS010000814.1 GCA_016789625.1 Acidobacteriota bacterium
AGCTCGCGATCGAAACGGCGACGTTCGATGGTCACGAGGTGGTCTCGCGGGTCGTCACCTCGCTCGCGCCCCTCGCGCACCGCACCGCGCGCATGGAGATCGTGGTCGCGAGCCCGGCCGCCGGGGAGCCGATCCTGCTGCGCGGGGATCCGCACCGCACGTTCCAGATCCTCTCGAACCTCGTTCACAACGCGATCCGCCACGGTCTGCCGGGAGGCCTCGTCGCGGTGTCGCTCGAGCCGGGTCCGGATCGAATGGCCCGGCTCGTCGTGGCCGACACGGGCCCCGGGATTCCCGGGAGCGAGGCGGGCGAAGTCTTCGAGCGCTTCCGGCGGGGCCGCGGGGCGGGCGCGGGAGGCGCGGGCCTCGGCCTCGCGCTCGTGAAGGAGCTCGCCGAGGCCATGGGAGGAACGGCGAGCCTCGTGAGCCGGGAGGGCGAAGGAACGGAAGTCACGGTGCAGCTCCCTCTCGCCTGATACACGTTCGCGACAGTTCCCGGACGGCCCTGCGACGAGCGGGTGCCACGTTGGGTGTGGAGGTCGACGTGAACGACGACACCCTCGTGCTCCAGACGAAGGGGCTCCTCAAGCGATATGGCGGCACCGCCGTGGTGGACCAGGTGGATCTCGAGGTGCCGCGCGGCGCGATCTACGGCTTCCTGGGACCCAACGGCGCCGGCAAGACGACGACGATCCGCATGCTCCTCGGACTCCTCGCGCCGGATGCCGGCTCGGTGCGCGTTTTCGGTCTGCCGCTCGCGACCGAGAGGGGTCGCGTCCTCGGCCGGCTCGGCGCCCTCGTGGAGACGCCGTCGCTGTATCCCCATCTCACGGGACGCGAGAACCTCGAGGTCACGCGGCGCCTCCTCGCGGTCGAGAAGGCAGCCATCGCGCGCGCCCTGGAGTCGGCCGGGCTCACCGAGGCCGCGGACCGGCCGGTCTCCGGCTACTCGCTCGGCATGAAGCAGCGCCTCGGCCTCGCGCTCGCGCTCCTCGCTTCGCCCGAGCTCCTCGTGCTCGACGAGCCCGCGAACGGCCTCGACCCCGCGGGCATCCAGACGATGCGCGCGACCCTCAAGAGACTCGCGAACGAAGAGGGCGTGACCGTGTTCCTCTCGAGCCACCTCCTCTCCGAGGTGGAGCAGCTCGCGACGCACGTGGGGATCCTGGGCTCGGGCCGCCTCGTCTTCCAGGGCACGCGGGCGGGCCTCGCCGCGCGCATCACGCCGCACCTGCTGCTGCGGGCCGAGCCGCTCGAGGCCGTGGCCGCGCTGCTCCGCAAGGCGGGCTATGCGGTCGAACGGCGCGGGGGCGAGGGAGCTCGCGCGCTTTCCGTCGCGGTCGATTCCGACGACGCGGCGGCAGCGGTGGCAGCAGCCGTGGCGGCGCACGTGGTGCGCGCGGGCCACGCGCTCCACCACCTGTCGCTCCACAGGCAGAGCCTCGAGGAGACGTTCCTCGAGCTCACCGCGGGCCGCACGCTGGAGGACGTGAGGTGCGCGGCGTGAACGGGACCTCCTCCTTCCCGGCGGCCCTGGGCCGCGCCGTGTGGTCCGAGACACTCAAGGTGAACCGCACTCTCGCGCTCGGAAGCGCGGTGATCGCACCGATCGTGGTGGCGATGCTCCAGCTCGTCATCTACGTCTCTCGCGACGGCATGCTCACGAAGGGCGCGAACCCGTTCGTCCTCATGTCGCACGCGCTGTCGTTCTTCTGCGTGCTCATGCTGCCGCTCCTCACGACCCTCGTGTCGGCGCTGCTCTTCGGCCTCGAGCACCAGAACGGCGGCTTCCGGAACCTCTACGCGCGGCCGCTCCCGCGGGAGGCGTTCCACGCCGCGAAGATCCTCGTTCTCACCGGCCTCCTCGCGCTGTCGTTCGCGGTCCTGGTGGTCTCGATCCTCCTGGGCGGAGCCGCGATCCTCGTGCTGCGCCCCGAGGTGTCGGGCGCGCCCCAGATCGGTCTCCTCCTCACGCGGGCCCTGGCCTGCCTCGTCGCGTCGCTTCCGATGATGGTCCTCGCGGCC